>NZ_JABXKI010000368.1 GCF_017115095.1 Nostoc sp. NMS4
TTAGGAGTGATTAATTTGGAAAAAACTAATATTTCTAAAATAGAAGAATTGCATCGCCCAGGAGGAAATTTGCTGCAAGCCTTGGTATTGCTTGCACCATCTGGGATTTGGTTATTACTTTTGTTGGTGTTACCAACTTTGATAATTTTCGAGTTAAGTTTAGTTGCAGACATCCGACCGGGAGATATAGTTAATCCCAACGGATTCAAAAACTACATCCGAATACTTGACTCCCTTTATATACAAGTAATTGGGCGATCGCTATTTTTTGCCTTTGGTACTACGATAATTTGTTTAATTTTGGGCTTTCCCGTCGCCTATTGGATTGCTCAAATAGCACCGCAGCGTTGGCGGAATTTGCTGCTATTAGGCTTTATATTGCCTTTGTGGACTTCTTCGTTACTTCGTTCTTATGCTTGGATTACAATTCTTCGCCCTACTGGTTTATTGAACAGTTTACTCAGCAATTTAGGCTTGCCTAGTTTAGAATTACTTAATAATAGTCAAGCTGTATTGATTGGCATGAGTTATAGCTTGTTACCTTATATGGTTTTGATTTTATATGCTTCTCTCGAAAAGCTAGACAAGCGGTTGCTAGAAGCTGCGGCTGATTTAGGTGCAAATCCGGTGGAAACTTTTTTCCAAGTAACCGTACCGCAAATTTTTTCGGGAATCGCGGCTGCTTCCATGCTTGTATTCATCACAGGTTTAGGGGATTTTGTCGATCCAGAATTACTCGGTGGTGCTTCTAGTATGACGGCGGCGCGGTTAGTTTATAACCAGTTTCTGGGAGCAACGCAAAATTGGGGATTCGGTTCAGCCTTGAGTATGACGTTAATTTTGTTTGTTAGCATTGCGATCGCACTTTTAATTAAGTTTGGTGAAACTACACCCAAACGTTAAACTTTTCGTCACTCATTTATAATAAAGGCATCAAACGCCAGCGAGACAACGGTTATGCTCTCACCCGATCTCAAAAATGCGTTACCAACTACTGACGAACTCCCCTGTTCAGACGATACACCAGTGGATAACGAAGATCAGAACTTTTTGCCCAATATTTTACTTTTCTTACTCAACTCCATTTGGGCAAATCGGCTGGATTGGTACTTTGGTGTAGATATGGGAGTCTATCACACCACAGGAGTAAACCCTAGAGTACCTGTAGTCCCAGATGCTTTTTTAAGTCTAGGAGTAGAACGGAAAAAAGGTGGAAAATCACGCAAAAGTTACGCGGTTTGGGAAGAAAATGGGATAGTTCCAATATTCACATTAGAAATGGTATCCCACACTCCAGGAGGTGAATACGACGAGAAGCTAGATATATATAGAAAACTCGGTGTATTGTACTACGTAATTTATAACCCTGAGTTTTGGCGACGCGACCAACATCAACCCTTTGAAGTGTATAAGTTAATCGATGGAAACTACCAACTACAAATAGGTGAACCCTATTTGATGCCAGAGGTGGGTTTAGGTATAGGGCGACACCAAGCTGTAATTGGCGGCATACAACAGGAGTTTTTATGTTGGTATGGTGAGCAAGGAAACCGCTATTTAACAGATGCAGAACAGGCACAACAAGAACGGCAAAGGGCTGAACAGTTAGCCCAGTATTTACGTTCTCTAGGTGTAGATCCAAATAATCTACCTGATAATTCGTAATTACGAATTATTAATGATTTTTCATCATGAGTAAATGGTCTAAATCATTTGTATTACTGTTCATTAACTCTTTAATTTTAGAGATAAACTCATGCTCTAAAAAAGGCTTGGTTAAATAAGCTTTTGCACCCAATTCTTGAGCAAGCTGGCGATGTTTTTCAGCACTGCGAGAAGTCAGAATTACTACAGGTATTTTTGCTAAATTTGTGTATTGGCGGAAATTGCTCAACAACTCAAAACCATTCATTCGTGGCATCTCTAAATCGGAGACAACAACTTTAATTTCAGGGTGTAACTGCAATTTTTCTAGAGCTTCTACACCATTTTGAGCTTGTATTACTTGATAGCCAGATTTTTGGAGAGTTAGAGAGAGAGTTTGCCGGAGACTAATTGCATCATCTACTACTAAAACAACTTTTGGTGATTTATAATCTGGCTCTTGAGAATAACTGGCTTCGGTTTCTATAGTTGTTGTGGAAGTCGATGCTGCAAGTAATGGTGTAGATGAAAAAGTCTGCCCTGATATCGCCAAGGCTTTTTTCTTTGACGAAGAAGCTACTGGTAGCGCCCTGATATCAAGTGTTGTTTGTTGAATTTCGCTAGATTTTACCAGCAACAAAGCATCAATTACTAAAATGAGATTGCCATTGGCTAAACTACTACAACCATAAATGTATTTTGGCGGTGCGATCGCATTTCCTAAAGGTCTGATTACCAATTCTTGTTCGCCAATTATTTGGTCAACTTCTAAGGCAATTTTTCCCTGATTTCGCTGGAGCAAAAGCACCGGATTTTTGGCTATGGTTGGGTTATGAGTATTTGATGTGTTGTATGGAGTAGCAGGATTAAAGAATGAATCATTATAATTAATCAACTTTGAAAGTTGACGAAGGCTAACCATAGTCTCATCGTTGTCTATATTCCAATGCAAGACTTTTTTCCCTTCAATTTCTTTAATCTGTTGTTCAGAGGGAATCAATATTTTTTCGATACTGTCCAACATCAAACCATAAACAACACCTTTGGCTTGAACTAGCATTAACTTTTCTGTAGTCATAGAAAAAGGAATTTTGAGGGTGAATATTGTTCCTTGATTGGGTAAGGATTGAACTGAAATCGAGCCGTTGAGTGCGTGCATTTGAGTACGCACAATATCTAAACCCATACCGCGCCCAGAAATTTCACTCACTTTATTAGCAGTAGAAAATCCAGGTGAAAATATCAAATCTAAAAGTTCAGGTTCAGCCAGATTAGAAGCAGAAATTCTAGTTGTTTCTTCGGTGTGTATCGAATAAAGTTCAGTAGCTTTTCTCCGAATTCTGTCTAAATTCAATCCCTGTCCATCATCTCGAACTTCGATAACAGTTTGGCTACCCTGATGATAAGCGCAGATTTCGATTAAACCTTGTTCTGGTTTACCAAGCTCTCGGCGAACTTGCGGAGCTTCTATACCGTGGTCAAAAGCATTACGTACTAAGTGTAACAAGGGATCGTAGAGCTTTTCTGCGATCGCTTTATCTACCAGTACTTCACTACCCGTAAGTTTCAATTCTACAAGTTTGGCATGAA
The DNA here is from genome assembly GCF_017115095.1 of Nostoc sp. NMS4. Lineage (GTDB taxonomy): Bacteria > Cyanobacteriota > Cyanobacteriia > Cyanobacteriales > Nostocaceae > Nostoc. Next base: position 3,235 of record NZ_JABXKI010000368.1, read on the forward strand.
CATTCCCCAATTTATTTACCATGTGGGGGAAGCGATTCAAGATATTACCCAAAGGCGACATTCGTGCTTCGACTAAGCTATCTATAATATTAAGAGTTAAATTCTCTTGTTTATCACTAATTTGAGTAGCTTGTGTCACAAGCAAGTCAAGAGACTCTGTGGTTTCTTGTAGTTGCAATGTTTCTTCTATTGCTTCATGCAATGTCATGTGGAATTCTGTATATACATCCATTTCTAGAGAGTCAAAATCCACTGCAAAACTTTGCGTTTGTTGTGAGGTAATATTTTGTATTTGTAATGGTAAATCGCGCAATTCATTTAAAGTGGTTTGATGTCTAGTGAGTTGTTGTGTTAATTGCTCAATTATTTCTTTGACTTGTTCATCTTGCAAACTACGCCGTTTTTGGTAAATCAGCAATTCTCCTGCTAGATAATTGAGGTGTTGCAGTCTCTCTGTATCTACCCGAATAAATGAAGGTTGACGAAAGTTTTTAGTTTGAACATACTGTGATTTATCTTCTATTTCTTTGTTGATTTGTGTAGCTATCTCAGGCATGACTTCAATGGCTGTTTCCTGAACCTCTACAACTACCTGCTTGCTGACTAAATAATCATCGGTCTGGCTCGTCACGACTTCAACAGCAAGGTTTTCTCTAGCTTCTTCTCCCCATATTGCTTCTAGTAAGTTATCAGTTGATTGAGAAGATACAATCTCTTTAATCACTAACAGTTTTTGTAACTTGGGACTATCAAGCCAATTTTTCTCTTCGCTAGTAACAGGAGGATAACTTTTATATTCTTTTGCTAATTTATAAATTTGGTTTTGTAAGATTTTAATTGCTGAGAGATAACTATCAGATGTTTTCAGAGAATATTGAAACTTTGCAACTGCAAATAGGATGATTAAGATGATCCCACGTCGATAAATACAAAGACTTTGACTATCTTCTTCATCTTGAACAAAATCAAGAAAGGTTTTCAGCCAGTTGTCGATATAATTAAGTAGACTTTTTCTTTCTAATCTGGGAACTAATAAAGTTAAACTTAGTTCTGACTCTGGTATTTGCATCTGGTGATTAAACCAGCCAAAAATGTAGCGAATTACTTTTAAATAGAATTTGGCAGTTGTTGGTTTTACCGATTCATTTTTATTGTTATCAGATATAGTAAGAAACTGATAAAATTCTTCTTCATTAATCAGAAAACTACTCGCAGATGAATTATCTAATAATTCTTCAGACAAGTCATTTTTTGCTACTATTGTAAGTTTTCGTAAACCTGAAGAAACTTCTCCCCCAGATGTGCGATCGCCTTCTAATACTAATTTTTTTGCTCGCTGTAAATCTGTAAGGGCAATTTCTGCAATTTGCTGTACCTGACTGGGATTTGCTTGCAGTGCGGAGAGAATTGTTTGGGAAATTTCTCCCAATCCGGGTAAATTTAGAGATTCTGCCAAGCCAAGAAATACTTCAGCTTGAGAGTGTAAAAACTCAATAAATTCCTCACTATTTGGTGGATTATTAATAATGTCAGCAATACTATTTAGACGTTGTTCTACTCCTACTTCAAAAACTGACTGTACAATATCAAATCCCAATTCTTCAGAAGTAGGAATATGAGATTCAGCACCAAAGGCATCACCCAGATTTTCTTGTAACTGTGCGAACACTGAAGTCGCTCGATGAAGCAGTTCTTCATCATTAACAGTACTGCCTATTAACTCAGTATTTAATGCTATACTCAAACACTCATAAGCTTGCAACAAAAGTGTTTGTAATTCTGCATCAACTACAACTTTGGGATTGTATAAAGCCTTAAATACATCTTCTAAAAAATGGGCGATCGTCTTAATTAATTCTAGCCCAACGTTAGCAGCACCACCTTTAAGTGTATGGGTAGCCCGCATTAAGTTGTGAATTTTATTAATACTATAATCTTCTGATAAGCTAAATAGTTCTTGTTCAATAATTTGAACTAATTCTGGGGCTTCAGCTAGAAAGTAGATGTACCCTTGTTCACGAATTTCGTTATCTGTGATCATAATTTTCCCGTTACTCTTGGAGTTTAATATATAGGTGAATAATTTCTAAAGCAAATTTAAAACTATTCTGGTGAATAAGACTCTCTATCAATTACTCTTCTCCTACCTTTAACTAAAAAGTTATAAGTCAATACAGTTCAGTTAAGCAATTTTTTCCTTCTCCTTCTTTTCTCTGCGTTCTCTGCGCCTCTGCGGTACCCTGCGGGAAGCCGTTCGCGTAGCGTCTCGTAGAGAAGCGTCTACGTTAAAACAATGACTTTGACAAAGACTGCTAGCCTTAACTGAACTGTAATGAATTATAAGTAATTAAGGTCAAAGCATTTTAAATTTACGAATAAAATAGTGCTTTGACCTAATAACTACTAACTATTTTTCATTTCACTTTAAACTTACTAGCAGCTGTTAATAACTCTTGCGCCATTCCTGATAAATCTTGGAACACAGTTGCAATTTCTTGAGATTCAGCAAAAGTTTTATCGGCAATTTCTGCAACATCTTGCATTGATTTAGTTACTGTTACAGATTGTGCCATTTGCTTTTGAGTTGCTGCGGTAATTCGCTCGATTAGCTGACTAATTTCGGCAGTCGCAGAAACGATCGCATTTAAGTTTTGGCGAGTGTCGCTAACAAGATTTGTACCTTCTACTACCTGCTGAATACCAGTTTCCATTGCGACTGCAACTTCTCCGGTTTCTGCTTGAATCTCCTGAACTAATTTTTCAATTTCGATAGTTGCTGCTGCTGATTGTCGAGATAAAGAACGCACTTCATCAGCCACAACTGCAAAGCCTTTACCATATTCACCAGCACGAGTCGCTTCAATGGCTGCATTCAAAGCGAGTACGTTTGTCTGTGTAGCAAAATTACCAATCAAATTCACCACTTTGGAGATTTTTTGCGAGGATTCGCTGAGACGTTTAATCTTTTTGCTGGTTTGAGCAACGGTTTCACGAATTCCTTGGATTGCTTTTACAGTTAAGTTCATGGCAGTATCACCAGACTCTACAGTTTGATTGGCTTTTTGTACTGCTAGTTGTACTAACTCTGCATTCGCTACTACAGCTTGAGTAGAGTCTACCATCTGTTGAATGTCACCTAAAGCTGCGGTAATTTCCTCAGACTGTTGTTGCGCCAGATTGGTTAGTCCCGCTAGTGAAGCCTCGCTATTACTAGAAGTTTGGGCAACTTGTTGAGCAGCCCCTTGTACGTGAACCACAATTTCCCGTAGCGCTTGCAGAGTATTATTATAGGCATCAGCGATCGTGCCTAGCTCGTCTTCTGTAATTGGTGCGCGTACCGTTAAGTCGCCGTTCAGGGCGGGTCTAAGGGCTTTTAAGAGTTGAATGGATCGTTGTTGCAGTAACTCCTTAGCTGCCTTTTCTCGTGTTGCTGCTTCTGCTAATTTTGCTGATTGCGCTTGTACTTGTTGCAAATATTCGGTGTGTTGTAATGCCAGTCCTAATTGGCTGCCAATACGTGCTAACAAAGTGACTTCCAATTCTTCCCAATCACGAGTTCCCGAATTTTGATAAGCTGCCAGCAATCCCCACAATTGTTCGCCAGCAAATACAGGAACAATTACATAAGCTTTGGCTTCAAATTGCTCTAAAACTTCAATGTGACAAGGAGAATGACCTACTTGATAAATATCATTTACAACAAAATTTTCTCCTTGAATATATCGACCTCCTTGAGTTTCTTGTAAGTGGGTATCTTCCCAGACGGTTTTGATATCGGGGCCCACCAGTTTTACCCACAGATGACCTGCTGACTCTGCGACAAATTCACCACTCCAGTTAGGATTGAAGCGATACACGGCAACGCGATCGCATCGTAATAATTGTCTTACTTCTTGAGTAGTTGTTTTGAAGATTTCTTCTACATCTAAAGATTGGCGGATGCGGTTACTGATCTTGGTGACAGCTTTCTCTTGTTCGGCGATCTGAGCTAGTTTTTCAGATTTCACTCGAACTAATTCTAAATAATCTATCTGTGATTTAGCTAGACTAAATTGCAAGCTAATCTGCACCAAGAAGTTTACTTCCCAGGTTTGCCATTCACGGGAGTTAGAATTTTGATAAGCTGCTAGTAAACCCCACAATTTATCCCCAAAAAATATCGGGACAATGATGTAAGCTTTGGCTTCAAACTGCTCTAAAATCTCAATATGACAGGGAGCTAACCCGATTTCGTAGATGTCATTAACGACAAAGTTTTCATTTCTGACATACCTACCTCCCTTAGTTTCTTGCAAGTAGGTATCGTCCAAAACGGTTTTAATATCAGGGCCTACCAGTTTTGTCCAACCAGTACCCACAGACTCAGCCACAAATTCGCCACCCCAGTCAGAGTTAAAACGATAGACAGCGACGCGATCGCATTGTAGCGATTGACGTACTTCTTGAGTGGTTGTTTTGAAGACGCTTTCTACATCTAAAGATTGTCGGATGCGGTTGACTATTTTAGTGAAAACTTTTTCTTGTTCAACTATTTGAGCTAGTTGCTCAGATTTTATCTGTACTTGTTCGAGATATTCCGCTTGTGAGATAGCCACACCAAATTGCAGCCCAATTTGAGTTACAAAGGTTTCTTCCCAAGGTTGCCAATCACGAGGCCCAGAATTTTGGTAAGCTGCCAACAGACCCCATAATTTTTCTCCAGCAAATATGGGTGCAATGATGTAAGCTTTCATTTCATACTGCTCTAAAATGTCAATGTGACATTGAGCATGGCCCGTTTGATAAATGTCATTGACTACAAAGCTTTCACCTTTGGCATAACGTCCTCCTTGAGTGTCTTGTAAGTGGCTATCTTCCCAGACCATGTAAAAATCAGGGCCGACCATTTTTATCCAGCCATTACCTACTGACTCAGCGACAAACTCGCCACTCCAGTCAGGTTTGAAGCGATAGACACCGACGCGATCGCATTTTAGTAATTGACGTACTTCTTGAGTGGTTGTTTGAAAAAGCTTATCAACATTTGATATGCGCAAAATTTTGTCGATGACTTTAGCTACCGATTTTTTTGCTAGTAGCCGATGTTGCTGTTCTTGTTTAAATTCAAAACTCTGCAACTTATAAATCAATTCTGTTGTAATTTGAGATAGTAGGCTAATTTCTACTTCTTGCCATTGCCGCGTTGAGTAGCAATTATTGACTGCTAGTAAGCCCCACACTTTACCTTCTACTACAATCGGTAAACTCAGACTAGCTTTAATTTGAAATTTATCTAGCAGTTGCTTTTGATAAGGGGTAAGTTGAATCTGATTGATATCGTCAATAACTACAGCTTCTACATAGTCTTGATTGGTATATAAGCCAAAAATAATTCCCGGAATGTTTTCGCCTAAAGTTGGAGTCCAACCTAGTGTTCTCGATTCTGCTAAAACATTCCCTGATTCTCGTGAAGTAAACTGATAAATTAACGCGCGATCGCAGCCAATTTTTTCTCTAATTTGTGCTACAGTAATTTTAAGTAATGTATCAAGGTCTGGGGCTTGGCGCATGTGAGTTGCGATGTCTTTCAACTGTCGCCGCCAAGTTTTAAATTCTAGAGCGATCGCATTTAATAAAGATATTTCATTACTAGCAATATTCGCTACATTAGGGTTCCCATTCTGATTTTCCAATTCCGAGATTAGATGCTCGTTATCATGGCTACTGTTATACAAAAATGTCATTTGATTTACCTCAAAAATTGTGATGGGTAATAACTTGATATGTGGCAGACAAGAATTATCTGATATTTACTCATTAAAGATTAGGAATTTTCCAAACAATCTACCTAATCAGACATTGCTAAATGTTCAATTATGAATACCCCACGCCGGAGCTTGAATAATAGTTGTAGCATCTAAATTAAAAATCATGTCCTCCGAATCATTAATAAAATATCCCTGTAAAAAAGGTGATATTGTCGGATAAAATAATTCAGCAGTTGCCGGTTTCATTTCTTTAGTGTCTAGGCATTCAATATCTATAAGTTGTCGTACCAATAGTCCCAAATACTTACCCTTATTTTCCAGAACAATCGCCATCATTTTTGAAACTAAATTTGTCCCTTGCAAAATTGGAGGATAACCTAACATTGCCTCTAAATCCACTAGCCAAAGCATCTCACCGCGCCAGTTATAAATACCCAATACGCTACTTGGCATCTGAGGAACGCCACATATTTCTGGTAATGATACTTGCAAAACTTCTGTGATGTGTTGTAACGAAATTACGGCTGTATCACTTACTCCCAAATTAAAACTTAAAAACTTTTCCTGAGTTTCCAAAGCTATCGATCCTTTATCTTTGATTATTTATCTCTAGCCACTATTTGCAGTTTTATTTATTCTTGGAAAAATTCTATTTGAGAAATAGTGACTTCTCATCTTTGTTGATTTATGAGATTTCTACTAATTAAGTAATCGCTTTAAAATTACCACTAGTTCGTCTCGATCGATCGGTTTTGATAGATAACCGTCAGCGCCTAACATATTACCCCAAATTTTATCTACATCGCTATTTTTTGTAGAGCAAAAAACCACAGGTATATTGCTAGTGTCGGGATTATTTTTCAGTTCTCGACAAATTTCAAAGCCACTTTTACCTGGTAAAATTACATCGAGAAATATTAAGTCTGGCTTATTTTTATCTATTTTGTCTTGAGCCTCTTCACTACTAGTGGCGCTAATCACAGAATAACCTGCCTGTTGCAAGTAACGGCTGATTATTTCCATATCTGTTAAGCCATCTTCAACAACTAAAACAGTATTCATGGCAATTACTCGTTAACCTTTTCTCAAAATGTAAACAAAATAGACAAATCCTAAATGATTCCTCAAAAAAGACATAGAAGGGACTAGAGACTAGCCCTAACCCCTTTGCCTTAACCAATATTTCACAAATCAAATAGGACTGCTATAAATACAAGTTTTTGTATTTGTCTAATTTTGATTCAATCTTTATATATCAACCTCAGAAAAAGTACGTAATAAATATAACTTAATATATTGAAATATAAGATAGTTTTATAACCGAATTTTGGATTGTTGGCGTAGCCTCTCCGTCAGGAGAAGATTCAAAATTTAAAAAAGACTGAGAACAAGTTAATTTCTAGGCGAGAATAAATCTAAAATCCCAAATCAATTGACAAGCCACCCATTTGGGGAGTAGAGTCAATCTAAAATTATTGAACCTCAATAATTTAATTTTTACTGAGGTGAAAAAATCTCTAAATGTTGAGGAAGAATTCAGAATCAAAAATCGCCTTGAATTCTCCCTAATTAAAAACCTCTAAATTAGATTTACTCTTATCGGTGGATATGCTCTGAGTAGGTAAATATTTACGTATTATACCCATTACCTTATCAGCCACTACAGGTTTAGTGAGAAAATCTGTAGAACCAACTACTTTGGCACGAACTCTATCTAAAAGACCATCACTGCCTGTTAATATAATTATTGGTGTGTTGGAAAAGGTAGATATTCGTCGTAACTGAGTACAAATTTCGTAACCACTAGCAACTGGCATAATCAAATCCAAGAAAATCAGGTCTGGTTTATCCTGAATCAGGGTTGGTAGAGCTTGTACAGCATCTTGAATTTTGACAAATCTCAATCCATTAGAAGTGACAATATCCTCTAGCATTTTACATACTTGAGGACTATCATCGACGCAAGCTACTAGTGGAGCAATCCGCTTCTTTGCTTGTGTGCTGCTAGAGTTATTGTTGACTTCAGTAATTCCGAAAGGCAAGTCAGGTACTTCTACCAATTCGATGATTCCTTTAAGGATATAGGGAAGCAACGAACGGGTAAGTGGTAGTACACTCTGCTTCATTTTCATCGCCAAATCTCGCAGAGTGAATTTACCATTGATTAAATTCACAAAGTTTTTGTAGACAGATGGACTTACCATCTGCTCAAGTTGTTCTGGTCGGCGTAGAATTGGTGCCAAGTCAGGAGAAAAATTTGCTAAACCTGCTTCTGACCAAATTTTCCATGAGTCTTGCATGTGCTTTACAGACATTTCCGCACTCGTGAAGCTCATTGGAGTTTCTAAGATAACTTCTTGGCTGCGATTGCAACTTATAGAAGCAAAGTTTCCTTGCAAAGCTAGGTCAAATAATAGTTCTGCTATTGTATTTTCAGCAATAGATTGAATCTGTTCTCTCTGAATTTTCTGTTTTTTATAAAATACTTCTATCAGTTTATAGTCCCAGTAATCAATTGATAGGTCTTGCACACGTAACTGCAACTTATCAACATCAATTTGGGGACAATTTTGAGCTATATGTCTACGCCAACGCCGGAAGGGATGAGTCCCCCCTGTCGCCCAAACTATCCTTCCTAGTCGATAGTAAAAAGTCCATTGGCTACCTTTTGAACTCTTAATATTTAATTTGCCATTGTATTGCAACTGAGTACAAGTTTTAAATTCATTTACTAGATTATTTGAAATAACTTCTTGAGGGGGCATATTTTGTTCCTTTTATTAAAAAGCTAGCCATTAAAAACCAATACTAGTAGAACACTACGTAAATCTATCTACCATCTCAATTAACCAGACAAATTTTTTAAATCACTTCTTAAAGCTAGGAAACACTTCCGTCACAGTGTTCTAGCTATATAGCCGGAAATGCATTTGGTATATAACAGTCTAAATCAAGATTATTAAAAGCAAGGCAGATGTTAAGATAGTAAAACTACTGCTAGTCAATAATTTATCTAGGATAGAGTTTTTATTGGCAGACTTTACTTTTCTGCTAATATTTATGACTAAAGTAGGTTGCCATAGTCGCCATCATGATGTATTAATATATTATTTTAAGAATTTTCATACTGAATCATATCCGTATAAGTTCTGAATTTTTGTTTAAAAATATTAGCAGTCTTTAGACAATTCTGCTTTAGTTATTTAGATTGACAATATATATGGTAAAAATATTTATTTAAGTTTACTATTCTTAATTATGTTAATTAGTGTCAACTTTTTAGGGAATATTTTTCTTAAAAAAAGGCGTGCTACTAAAACCAGTAGCAGCCAGATTATCGAACAGAATTCAGGAGTCAGGAGTCAGAATGGGCTAAACGCCCCGCTACCGCTAACAGAATGAATTCTGTGCGACTGGTGGATAGCGCAGCGTTAGCGAGTCCGCGTACTCTTACAGAGAAGCAAGCTACGCTTTTAGCGTCTCGTAGAGAGCGTCTTGATTCTGAATTCTGAATTCTGTATTCTTCTTCAAAAAGTATTTATTTAGAAAATTTCTTCAAGGTTGCTTATGGTTTTCATAGCTGACGACAGCTGCTCTAAGATTACTTTGGTGTTCTGAAAGTAGCCGATCGCCTTCTTCCTTTTCCAAACCAGTCCAGTGCATCAATAGCGCCAGCTTAACCCATTTACCACTACGTTCTAGTAAAAAACCAGCAGTTTCCCGACTTAAACCTGTGAGGTCTTGCAAAATTCCCAAAGCGCGATCGCGTAATTTTTGATTTGTTACAGCCACATCCACCATGCGATTGCCGTAAACTTTGCCTAGCTTAACCATCACGCCACTAGAAAGGATATTTAAAGCTAATTTAGTGGCTGTACCAGCTTTCAGGCGAGTTGAACCGGCGATTATTTCTGGCCCTGTCAATAGGCGAATGTCAATATCGGCATCAAAGCTAACTTGTTCAGCAGGAACACAGGCGATAAAAATAGTTGTGGCTCCTCGCCCACGAGCAGCATGAAGCGCACCGTGGACGTAAGGTGTCGTGCCACCAGCAGTAATGCCAACGACGACATCTAATTGGGTAATGTGTCGGCTGGCGATCGCACTTTCACCATCTTCGATACTGTCTTCTAAATCCTCAGAACTGCGTACTAGTGCGCCAGCACCACCAGCAATAATTCCCTGTACCAACTCTGGGGGCGTACAAAAAGTAGGTGGACACTCAGCAGCATCTAACACCCCTAATCTGCCACTTGTACCCGCACCGATATAGAATAAGCGTCCTCCGTGGCGCAAACGCTCTGCGGTGCGCTCAATTGCCTCTGCTAGCTGAATTTTCGCTGCTGCAACTGCTGCGACAGCCTTTTGGTCTTCGTCATTAAACAACTCCACCAATTCTAGAGAACTGAGCTGGTCTAAGTTCAGACTGTTAGGATTTACCAGCTCAGTTAAAAGATGCCCGCGTTCCTGCAAATTTGTCATTTATCAATTTGTCCTTTGTCATTTGTCCGTTGTCATTTGTCCGTTGTCATTTGTCAGTTAGCGACCAGTGACCAGTGACCAATGACCAATGACTAATGACTAATGACTACTTACAACAATCCTTCCAATTTGCGACGAATTTTCTCTAGTTCAGAATCAGACAAGTCTGGTTCTTCTAGTGGCTGTTGATTGGGAGGGAAGGTGTCTTCAATAGTATCCTCCTTCTGGGCGTTTGCTTGCCAGTCAGTTTCTTCCACATTCAGTTCTGGGGGAGTTACAACTAAATTGCTGTTTTCTGGGATGATTTCCCATTCATATCCAGCACTTTCGCAAAATTCCTTGATTTCCTCAGCATCCATCGGCTCCGGCGTGGGTGCGGGGAAATCTTGAGCTTCTAACATCAGAGCAAAGCGCGTCGCATCGTCTTCTGACTCGAACATCAGAATTTTATTGCGTAGCTTGCCGTCGGCATCGCCTTCCCGGATCGTGTGAATCCCCTCATTTTCCGTTCGAGGATTAAAAATTAACACAAAAACACGCATAGGCGTAATCATAAGGTTAAACCAATACTTTCAGGTTGTATTTTTCTATCTTCTATTAATTCTCTAGTATTTAACCTTTTCAGTACATTTGAACTACTATTTCTGGTAATTTGATCTATCTAGTAATTTTCTATTTTAGGTATAAATAATTACTAAATATCGATGCTCAATATATGCTCACATATCTCTCACCTCAGAAAAGACCATAAACATAAATATCCTAATATATATCAGTTACCCCGTACTTCTTAGACTATTACTCTAAGAACTTTCGTCACAAACAAACAAAAAAGACTCTATATAGAGTCTTTAGTTATTAATCTGAAATTTTTAAGCTACTTACTCACCTAATAAATACATGACTTCTTCTAGTTTCTGTTTTGCTATGTAGAGGTTAAGTAGCTTTTGCTGTTCCCAGGATAGCGGCGCACGTAATCTTCTCTCTTCCATCGTTAGCTTGATAAGTGCTGCTTGTTCATCAGTCGGATCATTCATCTGATCTAATGCTGCGCCAATATTCTGGAATGCTTCAAAACTTAACCTTTTTATTCCTCTACCGTCTTCCATCTGTTTAAGTGCGATCGCTGGGAATGACATCAAGCTTACAATATATGAATTCTTGTATCCAGCGTTCCCAGTAGGCTTAAGTCCGTATCTACGACACAAGTCCCGAAGGTCTTGAATAGTTTTGATTTCGAGTTCTGTTCGTGTAAACATAGAGTAGCCATTTGCTAAAAGTGGTATCGGTGGTGTACTGTTTTGCTGACTGTTATCACCACCGACATAAAACTCTATTCTAATGGTTTCGTTAGTATCAAGCCTTATTTACATCTCTCAACAATGCCTAACCCTAAAGGTAATCCTCAGAATTTTGAACCAGCACAACCAAAGGGTAGTGAGTTATTGACTTACCAATTAAGTTTTCGTGTTACCAAGGAAATGAAGGATGCAGTTAAAGCTAAGGATGACCCGCCTGAATTTTGTCGTCAAGCTATTCAGAAAGCGCTAGATGAGGACGTGTAATTAATTGTTCGGTAACTTATTGAATATAAAAAACCTCTCTACTGTGTAAGAGAGGTTATATATTGCAAATAATTGTTTGTTTCCAAATACCCTCAACAGGAATGACCAATTACCCTGAAAGTTAGATTAATTCTTGGTTGAACCTTCTTCGATGTTTTTGGGATCTGATGCTGCCAAAAATGCTGCGTTGCTCCCGCCATAACAAGGAGACTGCCATGTGTTAACTCAACTTCGGCTTTCAAAGCCTTATCATGCTTATGCCTAAACATAAACCTTCTTGCTCCACCAAAACTAACAGAACCAATTACAGGATTGCTACCTAGTTCGAGTTCAGCATCAGTGTGCCAGGAAATTCCATCATTTCCGTCTCGGTAAAGATTGAGCAAAACGCTGTTAAACTTAACTTTTGCAATTTTATCAGCTTTCTCTTTTACTTGTAGCAACGTAGGTGTCCAAGGTTCTGGATCAAGATGAATGCCTGAGAATTTATATGACTTATTTCTATCTCCATACCAAGCAGTTTCTCTTGGCAAGTTTACTTCCTTACCAAAAATCTTCATTCTGTCTTGTCGCCATTTTATTTCCTTAAACAGGGTTTGAAAAAGCTCGTCGCTTTCTTGCTGATTGTAAAAATTGTGATAGAAAGTTATATCTGCATCTGGTATAGATAGGACTTCTTTCTCTGCACTCTTTTTTGGCTCATTAATAGCAGAGTCAAATCCAGAAAATAAGTCGCCTTGAATTGCATTCATAACAAATCTATTTTTTATTAAAGCTGCTTTAGAGTCTTACAGTAAATTGTCGTTCATACCTTTCTATTTTTCCTATTTCAAATCTTTTATTTTTGTTAAAAAAGATTTCTTTAAAAATTGCTTCAGATGACTTACATGAGTCTATAACTGTAGAATTATTGATAAACAGATTATAGAAATTATCTATCCTGCTAATAGCTGTATACCGAGATGCGCTTGTACAAATAATACGATTTTCTCCTTTAAATAAATTAATTATTAATTGATATAGCTTATTTATCTCGAAGTATTCAACATCTATTATGTTTGAAAAAAGATGAATTTTAATATTGCTAGGATTTGAATCAAAATCACTATAGTTTAAGTTATCTATACACTTATGGACTGTCTTGATTGTAGAGTTACTGGAGAAATTAGGCTGTAACATTTGGCAAACAAAGCTGTAGCCACGCGATAGCGCGATCGCTGATGGCTCAATTAGTGCAACTGATTCTATTTTAGGTCTAAAGCTATTTTCAAAAAAATAATCGATTAAAACACAGGTTGCAAGCGCCTGACCACATCCCCAATCGATAATTTCTATGTTTTTAGCTTCCATGTTCTCAAATTTAGTTGAAGGAAACGCTTCATAGAGTTTATGAAAGTGGTGCCCGCCATAGAGACCAATATATCTATCACATTCTGCCTCATTATCTAGTACTTTTTTACCGTGGTCTAAATTGTCATAAGGAAATGGAAGGTTTATTGTTCTGGGTTTGTAAATATCATTGAAAAACCTTGTTTGTTCTTTCTGCGGATTTGACATGAGCATAAGAAGCCTTAAGAGTGGATTTGACTACTCTCTTAAGTTACCCAGCTTCCTATAAAACATCTAATACTTATTATACTGATTTTTTCTATGTATTGACTCTGAGGGTATTATTGGTGAAACCTTCCATATATCTCCCCAGGATAAATACAAAAAAACAGCTTTTCTCATAATTGATACTAGGTTATACATAATTATACTTAGTTGATATTTCACCGCTTAACAAGCTTCAGACTGTTGTACTTTATAAAATTTAGGCTCTACGAAATCTTTATTTAATAAAGGTTCCAGATTAATCAGATTTTTAAAATCTTTATATTTCTGCAATTACTATAAGTTCCGATGACTAGAAATTTCTTGCACAACTCTGATATTCAGTTTTGCTAATCACTTCAACATCTCATAGTCGTATATTTCTAAAATTCTTAGAGTAATACTTGAAGAACTTTCAATAAGTAAAGACCTCTAGTAGTTAGAGGTCTTTTTTATGGGAGAAAGTCTTGTGCGGCTAGATACTGTTTCTAGCAAACAAGTAGCGTCATACAAAGATATTAACGCTCGACAATAAAGCATCAAATCTATTGTTATTTTTTTTCCATGATGAGTGTGAAAGTATGTCTGCTACGTCGTTACTGCCACCAAAAATAAAATTACAGTGTTGCAGTGTCTAAAATGCTTTCTACACATACATTTCAAAAAAAAGATTCTCAAGGGTGAGTGTGATTTTGATTGTTAAACAGCTATTTAGTGTAAGTGGCATACACAAAAAACCCTCTAGAATGCTTATTTCTAGAAGGTTTTAATTTACTTAGAGTCTCTACTTGGAGTAATTTCAACTACACTTCTCTATTTACTTAGATGTCTTTCAGTACTCTTTCCTTATCCGGTTGTAGATAATGCTTAATAAGAGTGTCCACACTGTTGCCGCAACTGTCAGCTAATAAACCCAAGTCAGCACCGTTATTAGCTTGAATGCTAATAAAAGTATGTCTAGTAGAGTAGGGTTTAAGATAACCGTGTATTAATCCTTGAGTAGCGAGTCTACTAACAACCCCAGGATAACTATAAGCCTTTCCGTCCTCATTTACACGGTTATTATGGTTCCAAGCTACTCTAATCTTAGGTGAGTCATAGTATTTACCTTTGTTACTAAAAACTAATTCATCATCATTTTCTGTTTTTTCTTTCAAAGTTTTTAATAGATTAATTAATCTATTCATACCTTTCATTTTAAACCATCTAATTACTTCTGTTTTAGTGGTTTTAGTTTTCTTCAATGAATAAGAATAACTTTCACCAAAAATTATCCATCCTGAATCAAATTTAATATCTTTCCATCTAAGTGCGAATGCTTCTCCGTGTCTACATCCAGTAAGAAATAAAAATTCAATTAAATTCGCAACTTCTCTTTCGTGTTTTTTATTTGATTCATAAAATGCATTGATAATTATATCTCTCTCTTCCAGAGTATAAGCTTTATAATCTTCTTCCTCTTGTAACTGTTGTGATTTTTTAGGCAGTCGATAAGATTCTTTAATCTCGTTAAAATAATCTCGGTTTATTCCTAAATTATTGTTAATTGCCCATAAGGAAAGAGAAGACAAAGCACCGTACAAAGTTTTTATTAAGTGCTTACCAGTTTTTTTTGCATTCAATGTATTAATAATTAAACTTGCTGTTTCTTCTCCAAACTCTTGTTCCAAAAAAGGTGTTAGCAATGTAGTGTAAGTAGTTTGGTATAGTGTCCTATGTGTTGACTCAGCAATTTGTTGTGTTTGCAGTTTCCAAGCGATATATTTACTCCACAACTCTCCCAATGTAGGCAATGCTCTCGCAGTCGGTAACTGAGTAACAGTGGCTAACATCGGCTTGATATCCAAATACTTAGCTAGGGTAGGATCGAATAATCCTCCGTCTGGATGGTCGATATCAGCTTGTATCCGCCTAGCTATACCATCAGCCCATTGCTTGTTCTCTGGGGTATCACTTCTACCTAATCCTTTATATGCTTGACGTTTGCCGTAGAACTCCTGACTCACCCTAGTACTGAACTGAAGCCGGAGAGAACCTTTGTCAGTTCCTACGTTTACATCGGCTAATCGGCTAGAACCCTTAATATTTGGACGTTTTGAGTACATCTAGTAATTCTATAGTAATTTCTATTATTTCAGTTTTTGAATAACTGCTTAAATACTAGAATACCTTATGAGTATCATTTGACGCCTTGGTGTAATCATCTGTCCTTTTTAAGGTTTATTCATATTAAAGTTCGAGATTGTGCCTCAAGGAAAGTCACAGGAATAATTTTCACTCTATTCAGATTTTCCTGAAAACGCCAATATTATTAAGCATAAGTATTGGATCGAGAAAATACCGTAACTCAACCAATGGGGTCTTGGGTTTAGTTGGCGTATCCTGGAAATGGCATACTGAACCAATGTGCCAGTTAATGCTTGTGTGTGCCAGCGACATCCGGCAATTAATACAGTGAAAGCAAATGACTAAATCTCCTAATCAAGATCCTTACTATCCTTCCCCTAACCGCAAGCGTCTGTGGTTGCTGGTATTGAGTCGGGGTAGCATTGCCTTGGGCGGACTTTTACTGTTAGGAGTTATTGTCGGGATTTGGCGGTTGTGGACTTTTGTGCAAACAGAGTTAACGCCCTTAGCACAACAAAGTCTCACGACTACACTCAATCGTCCGGTAAACCTGGGAAGAGTTACACAATTTTCGTTGACGGGAGTGCAGTTTGGGGCTTCAACTATTCCAGCCACAGCCACAGATCCAGACCGGGCCACAGTCGAATCTGTAGAAGTGGGTTTCGATCTGTTGCAACTAATTTTTAACCGTCATTTAAAGCTAGATGTAACCTTAGTCAACCCAGATATTTACATTCAACAGGATGACCAAGGGCGTTGGGTTTCCACTACCATCGCGTCGTCAGGTCAAGGCGGCGCGATTAAAACCGATTTGGACTACCTGCGGTTTCGCAATGCCAAGCTTGCATTGATGCCGCAGGAGAGAGTAGGGGGAGATGGGGGAGCAGGGGAAGATAAGAGAGCAACATCGCCCTCATCCTCCTCATCCCCCGTCACATTTTCTCAACTCAACGGATCTGCTCAACTTTTAGCAAATAACCAGTTGATCCGCTTTCAAGTCGGGGGTCAAGCAGACAGTGGTGGCAATATTTCCATTCAGGGAGAGACACGTTCTAGGGTGCTAGCAGGGAACTTCCAGGTGCAAGCACAAGATTTTCTGGCTGAGAATATTACTCGGTTGATTAAGTTACCACTGAACTTACAGGCGGGTCGAGCCAATGGCGATTTGTTAGTTCGGTTGACACCAGGACAGCAAACTTTATTGTTTGGCAACGCTACTGTGCAAGGGGTAACGCTGCAAATACCCAAAGTCCCGCAACTGTTGAGCAATAGCCAAGGAAGTCTCCACTTCCAAGGAACGGAGTTGCAGTTAAATAATGTTACTAGCAATTACGGCAAAATTCCTTTAGTGGCTACGGGAATCGTTGACACGAAAGCAGGTTTGAAGTTGGCAGCGCGTGTAAATGCCGTGAGTTTGGCGAATGCCCAGGAGACTCTCAAGGTAAAATTACCTGTAGCGATCGCAGGACAAGTACAAGCTGATTTGCAAATTACTGGAGCAACTAAAGAGCCAATTCTCTCCGGCTCAGTTGCCACGATTCAAACTGCCCGAATTGATAAAGTTGATTTTAATCGCATCAGTAGTAAGTTTGAGCTTGTTACTAGTTCCTCTTTAATTACCCTCAAAGATATTCAAGGTAAAGCTAAAGTTGGTGGTGAGATTACGGGCGCTGGTACAATTCAACTTGGTAAAAGCCCACGACTGGATTTAAATTTCGCTGCCAAGAATGTTCCAGGGGATGCGATCGCTAAAGTTTACGAAACAACACCCACTTTTCAAATCGGCAATGTCTCCGCTACTGCCCAACTAACTGGCGCTCCTACCAATGTCGAAACTGTGGTAAAATACCAAGCTCCTAATGGAACTTACCCCGGAACGGGCGAAGTTGCGATCGCTCCAAATCGCAACGTCTCTTTCCGCAATGTGGCTCTAAATGTCAGTGGTGGGACAGTTAGGGCAACTGGTAGTTATGCCAATGAGCGCTGGCAAGCTGTAGCTGTTGCCTCTGGGGTAAAATTAGAACCCTTTGTAGACAAAAGCAAACTGCAAAATGTCTCTTTAGCGGGGGCATTGTTCAATGGTCGCCTCCTCCTCTCTGGCAGCACAGCACCATTTAAAATTGCCACAATTCGCAGTGATGGCGCAGGAGTTCAAATTGGTGGCGGCACAGTTGCAGTTTCTAATATCCAACTGCAAGACCAAAGTTTCTCGGCTCAACTTGTAGCTAATGGTGTACGGTTGGGACAAATATTGAAACAGTCTCCCCCAGCTTTAGATAATCCTTTGGCGGGTACGTTCCAAATTGCAGGTGACAGAGAGAATTTCAGCCTGAAAACCTTCCGTGGCAGTGGTGAGGGTCGTCTTGCTATTGGCAGGGGGACGGTTACAGCCTCTAATATCCAAGTGGCTAATGGTGTTTATCAGGCGCAAGTTCAGGCTAAGAATGTTCCTGTGCAGCAGTTGGCAACATTACCAAAGCAGTTTAAAGGGGCATTAACTGGTAAATTCGACGTAGCCGGTTCTGTTGATTCTTTTAAACCGCAAACTATTCAAGCCAACGGTCAAGCGCGGGTGGATGTTGGAGGTGGAACGATTACAGCCTCTAATATTCAAGTGGGTAATGGTTTATACCAGGCGCGAGTTCAGGCAAATAATGTACCTGTGCGGCAGTTGGCAGCAGTACCACCGCAGTTTGGAGGGAAGTTAACTGGTCAAGCAAACCTAGCGGGTTCTGTAGAATCCTTCCAACCGCAAACTATCCAAGCCAACGGTCAAGGACGGCTGGATGTTGGAGGTGGAACGATTACTGCCTCTAATATCCAAGTGGGTAATGGTTTATATCAGGCACAAGTTCAGGCAAATAATGTACCGTTACAGCAGTTAGCAGCAGTACCACCGCAGTTTAGAGGGACGTTAACTGGTCAAGCAAACGTGGCGGGTTCTGTTGAATCCTTCCAACCACAAACTATCCAAGCCAACGGTCAGGGACGGCTGGATGTTGCAGGTGGAAATATTACAGCTTCTAATATCCAAGTAGCTAATGGTCGCTATCAAGCTGTCGTTGATGCTGCCGGTGTGGAATTAAATCGGTTAAATCAGCAATTGCGGGGTCAGTTTGGCGGTCAGTTGCAATTAGCCGGCACGCTCGGATCGGCCAAATTAGCTGATGTGCGTGCTGCTGGACAGGTACAATTATCTCAAGGTATCCCTGGTTTAGAGCAACCCTTGACAGCTGCGATCGCATGGAGTGGTGAAAGGCTGACCATTGAGCGAGCAACTGCTCCCGGTTTAAGTGTGACTGGTAATATATTAGCCAATGCTACGAAGGCAGGGATACCGGAAATTACTGCCTTAAATCTCAACGTCCAGGCGCAGGATTACAACTTAAAACAGTTACCGATCAATCTTCCCAATCAAGTTGCTGTGGCGGGGAAAGTAGATTTTAATGGTCAAATTACTGGTAAACTACCTTTACCAAATGTAGTAGGGCAAATCAACTTACGAGACTTGGTTGTTCAAGACATTGCTTTTGAGCCGTTGTTAACTGGAAACATCGATTCAGTACAGGGACGCGGTTTGAGCTTGAACTTGGCGGGTAATAGCGATCGCTTATCCTTCAATTTAGATGCCAATAATCGCCCGAAATCTTTCTTAGTCAAATGGCAGCAAGCATCAGCCACAGGTAATATTCAAGGGAATGATTGGGCGCTGAAAGTTGCAAATTTCCCCTTACAAATATTGAATTTGACTCCGCCGCCAATTACTCGACTGGGTAGTGGTAAAATAACTGGGTTGTTAACTGGGGATTTGTTGTTTAATCAACAGACATTGGCAACAACAGGGAATTTAGCGATCGCTAATCCGCAAATTGGCCGAGTTAAAGGCGATCGTCTAGCTGCTCAATTCCGCTACGGTGACGGTAAAGCCACACTCACTAGTAGTGAATTTGTCAAGGGAAAAAGTAGCTATGCCTTGGTCGGTACTGTGGCTCAAAGTGCTAAAGGGCCTAAATTACAAGGTAAACTGAACGTCAAGCAGGGTGAGGTTCAAGATGTTCTGGCTGTAGCACGGGTATTTGATTTACAAAATTTGCCAGGTGGTTCACCAGAAATCTACGGCACAGCAGCCGATCTGAATACCAACCCTCAAGGAACGCCAAATGAACCCTTATTAACCCAAATCCAACGATTTTCTGAAATTGAAGCTTTGGTGGCAGAACAGGAAGAACAGCGACTTAATTCTACTCCAATACCAGATTTGGCAGATTTAAAGGGGACTTTCAATGGGGAAGTGGCTGTAAATACGGCTACAGCCAATGGATTATCAGTGGACTTTAATTTGAATGGACAAAACTTTGCCTGGGGTAAAAAGGAAGAACGAAATCGTTTTTATACTGCCGACAAAGTGATTGCTGAAGGCAACTTTGAAAACGGTGTTTTAAGTTTGCGACCATTACGAATTGAGTCTCAAAACAGGCTAATTGCGTTTACCGGTAACGTTGGCGGTGATGAACAATCTGGACAGTTGCGGGTGAATAATTTTCCGGTAAAACTACTAAATAATGTTGTTAAACTACCAGTTGGAATCACAGGTAATCTTAACGGTACAGCAGCTTTAGCCGGCAGCATTTCTAATCCCCAAGCTAGAGGGGAATTACAAATCACAGAAGGAATACTAAATCAGAGCAAAATAGAGTCAGCGATCGCAAGTTTCAGCTATGCCAATGGACGCTTAAACTTTGGTAGTACTGTCGCAGTTGCTGGGCCAAAACCTGTTGATATTACTGGCAGTATCCCTTATAAATTGCCTTTTGCTTCCGTTGCACCAGACAGCGATCAAATCAGTTTGGATATGAAGTTGGAAAACGAGGGATTGGGACTGTTAAACGCATTGACTAATCAAGTGTTATTTGAAAAAGGTGAAGGAGAAGTAGACCTCAAGGTGCGGGGAACACTGCAAAAACCCGAAGTCAATGGAATTGCTACTATTAATAATGCAACTTTTTCAGCCCAAGCTTTGCCAGGTAAGTTGAGACGTGTCACAGGTAGAGTGCTGTTTAATTTTGACAGCATTTTAGTAGAAAATCTTCAAGGTAGATTTAGCCGTGGGAAGGTAGAAGCTGCTGGAGAAATTCCCATCTTCAACAATGAGAACGTAACTATCAAAAATCCCCTGACTGTTAATCTCGATCAGTTAGCGTTGAATCTTAAGGGACTTTATCAGGGAGGCGCTAGTGGCAATTTGCAGATTACTGGTTCTGCCCTTAATCCCATAATTGGCGGTAGAGTAAATTTATTTGATGGTAAGGTATTACTGGCAGAATCTACCAACGCCACGACATCTGAAAATGGTAGTATTGGCGTATCACCCACAAAAGACAATAAGCAGAGCAAATCTGAAATTGGCAATGGGACAGGAAATGCGAACGCCAGATTTAATAATTTAGATTTGGAACTAGGTAAAAACGTCCAAATTACCCGTGACCCTATTCTCAACTTCCGCGCTTCTGGTAATCTTATAGTTAACGGCTTAATCAATCAGCCTATACCCAATGGCACTATCCAGTTAGAAAAAGGAGGGGTAAATTTATTTACTACCCAATTCAACCTTGTTCGTGGCTATAAACACACTGCAACTTTTAGTCCTTCTCAACCCCGCGACCCCAACTTAGATATTCGGCTATTTGCCAAAGTACTGGATGTAACTCAAAGTAATGACTTCAGCCGGGTAAATTCTACAAATTTATCAGCATTAGAGAGTGTTCGAGTCGAAGCCACTATCAAAGGTTTAGCTAGCAAACTAAATGAAAATTTAGAATTAACAAGTAGTCCATCACGTAGTCAAACCGAAATTGTTGCTCTTTTAGGAGGTGGATTTGTAGACACCCAAGGACGTGCTGACAGTACTTTAGGTCTGATTAATATTGCAGGTTCGGCTGTGCTTAACAATTTTCAGTCAGCTTTTAACCAGATTGGGAGTACCTTTGGCTTAAGTGAACTGCGGATATTTCCTACCGTTATCTCTGAGAATCCTGAAGCCGGAAGAAGCAATTCAACTTTGGAATTAGCAGCAGAGGCTGGGGTTGACATTTCTTCTAAGATATCCGTTTCTAGTATCAAAATTTTGACAACAAATGACCCTTTCCAATGGGGTATTAATTACCGAATAAACAATGAATTTCGTGTGCGTGCTTCCACTAACTTAACCGATGACAGTCGTGCAGTAGTGGAATATCAAACACGGTTCTAAAGAAATCTTTGCAATTACGAATTACTTCCTGTTCCCTCTTCTCCTTGCTTCTCAATAGCTTGTCGTACTTGTTTAACATTCAATTCTAATGCTTCAGCAATTTGCTCTATACTTAAACCAAACTTGAGTAGACGGGGTATCGTATCGAGCTTTGTTTCTTCACGAACCTCTTCTTTTACTTCCTGCTTTGTTTCTTCTTTTACTTCCTGGTAAAATTTAGTTTGTCTCCAATCGGTTAATCCAAACATCGCTTCTAACTCCTGCTGACTTTTGTTTACAAATTTGTAGATAAGCATTCTCTCTACTAATTCTAAAAGATTGCTACGGTTAGCTTCATCCGTTTGTTGTACTTGTTTGATCAAGTTTTTCGCTTGCTGTACTGCTTGATCTTCTGTTGCAAGTACTAACTTAATTACGCCTAGCCCAATCGAAGATGATGGTACATCATCTAACTCATCTAAATAAATTATACGAATTTGCTGTGGAGCTAATGATGTTTGATAAATAAATGGTATACCTGGGTCAAGACTACGTTGAGCAAAAAGTAATACTGCTTGCCAGCGACGTTGAGGTTTATATTGATTGATATAGAGGAAAGCTTCTGTAATTATTCGCCAGTAAATATCATCATCGCGCTGAAACTGTACCTCAACAAAATAGATTGTATCTTCTGGGTAGTCAGGTTTGGGTAAGAATAAGCCATCGATGCGACGTGCTAATTCTTTGATTTCTACTGAGGTAAATTGGTAGTGTAAAGCTAAGGCTTGCGATTGTTCTAAAAGTTCAAATAACACACCTGGAAGAGTTTGGAATAAAGTGTAAAAAATCGTGTCTGTTTTCATGCACTCTCGATATTTGAATAATTTCAGATTCTCGTGGCTAAGAATGATTTTTCTAAATTTAATATATTGAAATTATGGCAATGTTAAAGTGTGATATCATCACCTTGTTGATTAATAGCTAATCGCAAAATTGACAGTCCTAAAATTATCAAAAATAGCACTAGTCCAATCGTGCAAGCATAGCTAATTTCCAAGTTATTGAACGCTTGCTCATATAAATAATAAACAATTGTCTTCGAGCTACTGAGTGGCCCCCCTTGAGTCATAATGTAGACTTCTTCAAACACTTTGGTCGCGGAAATAGCCGAAATCACCGCTACTAGTGCTAAATATGGCTTCATCAAAGGTATAGTAATATCCCAATGTTTGCTGATACCATCAGAGCCATCAATTGCAGCAGCTTCGTACACATCTCCAGGAATTGATTGCAACCCCGCTAGATAAATCACCATGTAGTAGCCTAACCCCTTCCATACGGTGACAGCCATGACGCTGGCGAGAGAAATTGGTAGAATGCCAAAAATTTTTGCTGGGCTAGTTAGCCAAGGAATACCTTCTGGAAAAAGACCTAAAGCTTTAAATAACTGATTCAGTAATCCGTTTTCTGCATACAGCCATTTCCAAGCTATTCCCGCAACCACCATTGA
>NZ_JABXKI010000222.1 GCF_017115095.1 Nostoc sp. NMS4
TGTTGATACATTAATACGGTATTTTGTCAATATAATTTAGATGCGTTCCCCCTGGCGCACCACTGGCTATGCAAGGAAAAATGTTCTAGTAGTTTTAACCGGACTCACTAGAAAAATCAGCCACAATATCTTGGATTTCATTTGCACTAATATCTTCTCGGTCAGATTTGGAATAAATTGTTAGTAGCAAAATACTTGTAGGTGACTCAATTTCATTTCTGCAAGCCGCACACTCGTGACTCCCAGTCATGAGTTAGGCGCTCCATATTCTGTTAAAATCAGGATATAGCGAAAACCAAGCTAATCTGAACCACTGAGAATCAATCCTGCCCGTAACTTCGATCGCTTTCACCTGTTATTAACCTCATTTTTTAGGAGATTATAACACGCTAAATTTCTGTTAGTTGGTGCTGAATTCTGACAAATTTACTCTAAAAAATAAGTTCCTAACTCTTTTATTCTCTCTACCCAAACTTTCACTTCATCAGCTACTTTATGCTTCCATTCAACTTGTAGTACTTCTCTTGTATGAGAATCATCAAATATAACTTTGTCTTTGTTTTCAAAGACTGGCGCAACAAATTCTACCTGAGCCGCTTCCGCAAACAAAGTTGACATCTGGCTAATACTCAAATTTTCCGATGCCACCAGGTAATGTCCTCCTTTCGAGCCTTTTCGCGCTACGGCAATATAGCAGTCTGCCAAATCTTCAACATGAATCCACGCCGTCATAAAATCTGGTGGAAATGGCTGATGGCCTTGGTGTGGCTTCCCTGTAATGAACTGCTGAATTGCAAAATCCCAGAAACTACCACGAGTTGGTGCAGAACCATACACTGATGAAGGATAGACAATGGAAGCGTTACCTCCATTGCTGATATATTCTTCTACTAGCCCATCTTTCAAAACATTTACACCCACTAGTAAGTCAATACATACTAAATATTCTGGCAGCGTATAACCTTTTGGCGGAGGTGTTTCTGTTATTCGTCCTCCATTGGCGGTAATCAAAGAAAAATTCCCACTGGTTGTAATTACATGAATATCTGGTGAAACTGCGCTAGCACCGTGTAAAGCAGCTCCTAATGCTATACAATCTTTCGCAAATTGAGCTTCTTTAGTTGATTCTGGAGGCATGTGCCAAGCTAGATTAATTACCGTTGTAATATCATGCTTGCGAATTGCTTCTGCAACATCATTACTGGAAAATTCTACCTCTTGAGAGCGGATTATTTCCTTACAGAAAGGCTTTATCCCCTCAATATCACTACTTGGACGCACAAGTGCGAATGCGGCAAAATCTTTTGTCTGAGACAACTTACGACACAGTGCCCCGCCAATATAGCCGGTTGCACCTAGAATTAAGATATTTTTCACAGAGGAGCTTTTTTCGGATGAAAATTCTTTGTTGTCTGACATATTTAAAATAATTTGTAAGAGGATGGGAGAAAGTGTAAGTTCTAAATGCGGATTAAGGATATATGGGACGTAACACCAGGTACAGCCATTGCGTGAAAATCTGGTTCGACAATCGTGTTTGTGCTTGGCGCAAGCACACCGAATTTTTTTTCGCCATCCTAATCCATCTCTGATGGTGAATGCTACTGAGTAACAAACAATCTTCATGATTTCACATTTGGGAAATTTTCAGCTAATTATTAGTAGACTGAAACATTTGGCGATCGCCAGTCGGTAAACTCTCATAAATCCTCCCAAAAACTGCTAGTGTGTAAGTACATAGCGTATATACGTTAATTAATAATGAGTAACTTCTACAGCATTCGTAGTACCAAAATAGGTAACAGTGCTGGGTTTCGATTACCTGCGGATACCCCACAAATGAAAGTGATCGCTATTTTGTGGCTGGGTTTTCCGCGTAAAGAAGGTGCTAAGGATGACTGTTATGAGGTATTTACTAAAATGGTAGCGCGAGGAACTTTCCCTGATAGTTTGGATGAATTGATCGTGGAGTGAGAACTGACGCAAGATGAGCTGGAGTAGAAGCGCAAACAAATATCCTCCACAGCAAGAAATACAGTTACCACCACCCCAGATAGCTGTTTTTTAGTTCATCGAACTCACCTTGCATTAAGGAATAGAAACCGATCGCAATAATCGCTCAACAACAGTTCTTGCATTGCGCCCTCCTCTAGGAATCAGGCGATGGCAAAGAACGTGAGGGACAAGAAATTTCACATCATCGGGAATAGCATAATCACGCCCTAATAGAAAAGCTAGCGCTTGGGCAGCCCGTTGTAAAGCTAATGTGCCACGGGGACTGACACCAAGGGCGATTTCCTCATCTTGACGTGTTGCCCGCACCAATTCAAGAATGTACTGTTGTAAGGAAGTTGCCACTTTTACTTGAGAGCAGAGGTAACGCAATTCCTGTACTTCTGCCAAAGTAATGCAAGGCTGCAAATCAGCAACTTTCACACCCTTTTGGAGATTTTGCAGCATCAAAAGTTCTTCTGCTTCAGAAGGATAGCCCAAACTCAGCGACAACATAAACCGATCCATTTGCGCTTCCGGCAGGGGAAAAGTACCTTGATACTCGATGGGGTTTTGAGTTGCAATAACAAAAAAGGGCTGAGGAACTGCACGAGAGACACCATCAACTGTTACCTGATGTTCTTCCATCACTTCCAGTAAAGCTGACTGAGTGCGAGGTGTGGCGCGGTTAATTTCGTCAGCTAATAGCACATTGGTAAACACTGGCCCAGGAAGAAAAGTAAATTCGCCGCTTTTTGGGTTCCAGATGTTAGTGCCAGTAATGTCAGTTGGCAGTAAATCGGGAGTGCATTGTAGCCGTTGAAACTTACCATCCAGCGAACGAGCTAAGGATTTAGCAAGTAGGGTTTTACCAACACCAGGAACATCTTCTAGGAGAGCATGACCACCACCTAGCAAGGCAACTAGCACTAAGCGTATTGCCTCAGCTTTGCCAACGATGGTAAGAGCTAGATTTTGTGTTAAAGCGTCGATTTTTTCTCTCATGCGTTGTAGGGAGTAGGGGAGTGGGGAGATGAGGGAGCAGGAGCAAGAATTTTAGATTTTGGATTTTAGATTTTAGATTGAAATTTAATCCAAAATCCTCAATCCAAAATCCAAAATTGAATTGCCCAATGCCCTATCTATTATTCCCACTAAGCACTCAAAACTTCTCTAGCAACAACGCAATCAAGTTGAATTTGTGTTTTCAGGGCTTCGAGAGAAGGAAATTTTTGTTCGGGGCGCAAAAATTTAACTAGCTGCACAACCAGTTTTTTGCCATACAAATCACCTGACCAATCGAATAAATGTACTTCCGCAGATGAATAAGTACCGTTTACAGTTGGACGATTACCGATATTCATCACGCCCAAGTTTTCAATATGAGCGGTATCTGATGTTTCACTGAGAGTGAAAACGCGGACAGCGTAGACTCCTTGATGAGGCAAAAACTTGTCTTTTGGTAATTGGAGGTTGGCGGTGGGAAAGCCAATTGTTCTGCCCAATTGTTGACCTTGAACGACATCACCAATGAGGGTGTAAGGGCGACCTAGTAGTAGATTTGCGTTTTCGATGTCTCCCTGCTCAAGGGTTTGGCGAATCAATGAAGTGCTAATGCGGGCATCCTGAGTTGGAGTAGTACTGACGCAACTACTTTGGGTGGGTGAATCACCTGTATAAGTTTGTAAAGGAACGATGGTAACGGGAATATTATGTTTGGCGGCGAGTAATTGCAAATCTTGAGCAGTACCACTGCGCTTTTCGCCAAAACAAAAATCCTGCCCGATGCTAATTCGTTGGCATCGCAATTGTTGCACGAGAATTTTTTCGACAAATGCTTCGGGGGTCAAGGCAGACAATTCTTTGTCAAAGGGTAGTAGTACCAGTTGTTCTACCCCAAGCGATCGCAATTGTTGGACTTTTTCATCCAGTGGCGTTAACAAAGTCCGGGGTTGCCCCGTAAAAAACTCTTGTGGATGGGGGTCAAAGGTGACAACTGTTGAATAGGTATATTCTTGATTTGTCAGTTGATTTCCCTTTGAGTGCTGACCACCAGCGTGCAAGACTGGTTGAATTACCCTTTGATGACCAAGATGAACGCCATCAAACTTGCCAAGGGCAACAGCAGTCGGCGTTAGTAGCCCTTCGCTCGAAAAAGCAACCCGCACAGAACACCCATTTTTAGACAAATTTAGCACGTGGATTCTGAGATTTTAGGTTTATTTTAGCTATCAGCAGGAAGCTACCCTATGGTAAACCGCCTTAAGGAGGATATTCACCAACTGCCCATGAGGTCTTATGCCATCAGGTTGACAGCTAATTGCTAAGTCCAGATAACCCCACATACCAGAGCTAAAAAGGCTCTAGTTCTGTGTTGAGACTTTACCGCGACCATCAGCCCCAATCTTAGGGCTTCTGTGGGTGTCTGGGCTGTGTTGGTGAATCTATAAAGTTTGTCCTCCTGTTGTCGTCGCTCTGACAACTCTGGAGAGCGCTGTCTCACCGTACAGCTAACAGGTACGCTCTCGCGCTGAAAGCCTCTGATCACCAATCTAATCTAAAATCTCCAATTCCTCCGATCGCAATCTTTAGGTAGAAAACTTGCTAACAGGAAAAGATTCTGATAAGACAACTGAGGTCGGAACGTGAAGTACCAATCCTTCCCATGCCATAATCGCACCAGGAAATTTCGCAGCAGCTTCTTTGCCGACACGATCTAAAAAGTCGTCATCGTGCGCGGGGTCGTGGTGGTAAATCACCAGAGTTTTGACGTTAGCAGCTTGTGCCACTTTTACCGCTTCTTGCCAGGTAGAATGCCCCCAGCCAATTTTTGGAGATTTTGGTGAGTGATATTCCTCGTCTGTGTAGGTAGAATCGTAAATCAGAACGTCAGCATTACGAGCTAGCCACAACACATTCTCATCAAGTCGGTCGGGAAAATGTTCGGTATCAGTGATGTAAGTAGCAGCACCACCACGCCAGTTGACGCGGTATCCGACAGCTTCACCTGGATGGTTTAAAGGTGCTGTTTCTACGGTCAGGTCATCGATGTGGATTGGTTGCCCCGGTCGAACATCGTAGAAATTTAAATTGGCTTGCATAATTTGCAAGGGTACGGGAAAGTTTGGGTGCAACATTTGATCGTTGAGGCGCTGTTCTATGGTCGAACCATCAGGTGCGATCGCGCCGTAAATATGAAACTCATTCCCCTTGACAAACCCTGGGGTGAAGAAGGGAAAACCCTGCATGTGATCCCAGTGAGAATGGGTAAAAAATATGTGAGCTTCTAACGGCATTTGGCGCAATAAGGATTGCCCCAAAACGTGTAGTCCCGTGCCAGCATCGAAAACTAAGCGTTTATCGCCCGCTTGCATTGATATGCAAGGGGTATTACCGCCGTAACGAACAGTGTGTGGCCCTGGGCTGGGGATGCTGCCGCGAACGCCCCAAAATTGTACGGTAAATTGATTCTCTATCCTAGACATGGGTATTGCTTGCTGGACTGAGCGGGCGATAAATGAAAGAATTGTTACTTATTTTGTCTAAGTTTATGCTGTCTCACCGATTTTGCTAGAGGGAGGATTTCTTGGTAAAACAGCATATCCTGTTTCTGGCTGATTGTGTAAATGTGAATGAAATACGTCAGTGAGAATTTTTCAGGTTTTGGGGTGGATGTGTATCGGTTATTTCAAGATTGCCCCTACGTTATAGCCTACTTTTTCCGGGATGCATTTGAATAACCCCATTTTTGTCCTGATAAATCAAATGATCCCAGGAAAATTAAATTCCCACTCCGATAATTTGTCTAATCCAGTTGCGTAAGTAAGATTGTATTGTAAAGGAGTGATACTGATGTAGTTTTTACGTACAACTTCCACGTCTGTAGGTACATTTTGAGGCAAATTTAATCCGCTTGGGGGTTCCACATCCTCAATTACCTCTCCAGTTAACCAGTAGTACGTTTTTCCACGAGGATCGACTCGTTTATCAAACACATCAATGTAATGCCGTATGCCTTGACGGGTGAGAGTAACTCCAGCAATTTCTTCCCATTTCACCGCAGGAATATTGACGTTGAGCAACATTAAATCTGGCAGAGGTTTTTGGGCTAACTGATCTACAAGAACTGTGGCAAACTTAGCAGCAGCTTGAAAGTCTTTAGATGTATGACTCATAAGACTCAGCGCGACGCTGGGAATACCTTCAATTAGACCTTCCATTGCCGCAGAAACAGTTCCAGAATATAGGATTTCAGTTCCCAAATTCGCACCTTGATTAATACCAGAGAGAACTAAATCAGGGGGAGTCTCCAGCAAAGCCCACAGCGCCAATTTGACGCAATCTGAAGGCGTACCATCGCAAGCCCAAGCTTTGATAGTAGGATGAAAAATCCCTTCAACAATTTCGGCGCGAATCGGTTGGTGTAAAGTTAACCCGTGTCCAGTTGCCGATCGCTCTCGATCTGGGCAAACTACACTCACATCATGACCAGCTTCTGCCAAATAGTTGGCTAGGGTACGAATCCCCAAGGCAGAAATGCCATCATCGTTGCTAATTAGTAATTTCATAGTCATTGGTCATTGGTCGTTGGTCATTGGTCATTGGTCATTGGTCATTAGTTATTAGTTATTTGTTATTAGCCATTTGTCAATGTCTGAAGTCACAAGCAGCAAAAAAATATTTATACTCACTAGTACAGCACGGCGTAAATAAACCAACCATTTGAAATCTCTGAAACCCTTGTGAACAGTTAATTACGAATTACATTAGTGCAGCGTTAGCGAGTCCGCGATAGCGAGTATTCGTTCGCTTTTAGCGTCTCGTCATTACGAATTACGAATTCCGCCCTGCGGTACTAGATACTGTGCCAGAATTTTGCCCACCTTTAAGACAAGTTGCTCAATCCCCAAGTCTTGTTAACGTGAGATGTTAGCTAGATTTACGCGCCCACTGTACTAAGCTAATCGTCTATAACTGATAAACAGAGATTCTTACCTTTGGCTAATGTTAATGGTATGACTGTAAGTTTATTTATCGACCAGTTCACAGCTTTTGACTATAGACTAATGACAAATGACCAATGACTAATAACTAATGACTAGCAATTTAGAAGCTCAACTTTTAGCACTGCGGCAGGAAGGAGAAAAAGCGATCGCAGCCGCCGACACCCTAGAACGTCTCGAAGAACTCAGAGTTAACTATCTGGGTAAAAAAGGAGAACTGGGGGCGCTGTTGCGAAGTATGGGGCAAATGAGTGCAGAGGAACGACCAAAAATTGGAGCGATCGCCAATACAGTCAAAGAATCCCTGCAAACTAGTCTAGACCAGCAACGCGCCGCCTTAGAATCCGCGCAAATTCACCTCCAGTTAGAGGCGGAAACTCTGGATGTAACCATGCCAGGAATTTACAGTCCCCAAGGTCGCATTCATCCCCTCAACGGCATTATCGACCGGGCATTAGATATCTTTGTCGGTATGGGTTACACCGTGGCTGAAGGGCCAGAGATGGAAACAGATTATTATAATTTCGAGGCTCTCAACACCCCGCCCGATCACCCCGCCCGTGATATGCAGGATACCTTCTACCTGCCAGATGGTAATCTTTTACGCACTCATACATCTTCGGTACAAATTCGTTACATGGAAAGAGAAGAACCACCGATTCGGGTTGTGGCTCCAGGGCGAGTTTATCGACGAGATAATGTAGATGCGACTCACTCGGCTGTTTTCCATCAAATCGAACTTTTAGCCATTGACGAGGGATTAACTTTTACAGACCTCAAAGGCACAATTAAAGTATTTTTACAAGCAATATTTGGCGATTTACCTATTCGCTTCCGCGCCAGTTATTTCCCCTTTACTGAACCCTCAGCAGAGGTAGATTTGCAGTGGAATGGGCGCTGGCTGGAGGTGATGGGCTGCGGTATGGTCGATCCAAATGTACTTAAGTCTGTGGGTTATGACCCAGAAGTTTATACAGGGTTTGCTGCTGGTTTTGGTGTAGAACGCTTTGCAATGGTGTTACATCAAATTGATGATATTCGTCGCTTGTATGCTAGTGATTTGCGGTTTTTGCAGCAATTTTAAGTAAGGGAATGGGCATTTGTCAAATCTCCTGCAAAAGCCAATTCTCTAAAAATGGAACCACAGACAAATCCCAATAAACTATACCAATTCTTCAAAAGAAGGCTAAATACTTAATCTGGATTTCCAAATTAAATCTGACTTTCTTAATATAAATTAAAAATTGGTATGATCTGTGGTTCTAAATCATAAATCAAGATTTTTGCAAGCTGTCTACTGTCTAGAATAAAGACTAGACTTAGTTATGATTTAGAATCAAAATTAGATCCTTGGAGAAATAGCCAATTATGGAAGTCTCCCTAAATCAGCATATTGAAATTACTCCAGGAGTGCGGAGCGGTAAACCACGCATTGCCGGAACGAGAATTACAGTAGCAGATGTGGCTATTATGTATCTCCGAATGGGACAGTCTTTAGAAGAAATTGCTGGAAAATATCAGTTGTCGTTGGCCTCGGTTCATGCGGCGATCGCATTTTACTACGACAATCGCCAAGAAATTGACCAGCGCATTGCCCAAGCAGAAGCCTTTGTTGAAGCTGCTCGCCTCAACACTCCTTCGCTATTGAAGGAAAAGCTTGATGCGATGAGAAACTATGCCTGAACGCATTCGGTTTCACCTGGATGAGAATGTTGATCCTGATATTGCTTTAGCACTGAGACGATCTGGTATTGACGTGACCACTTCACAAGAGGCGAATCTATTGGCAGTAAGCGATACGATTCAGTTGCACTTCGCTAGAACAGAGTCCCGCGTACTCGTGACACACGATGATGATTTTCTGATTCTCAACAGTCAAGGAATCGACCACATCAGCATTGTTTACTGTCAAAAGGATGCAAAGCCAATTGGCTACATCATTCGGATGCTCATTCTGCTCTATGAAGTTGCTGCACTTGAAGAATTGAGAGGGAGAGTAGAATACCTGTGAAAGAAAAAAAGTAATAACACAGAAATAGATTTAGCTCAGAACAAATAGCAAAAATTGTGGGTTCCTTAGTTTCAGAAGTCAAGGAGACTATACCAGATTGAAGTAAACTATCAATACGCAACTCCACTTTACGCAGTATGACCGCAATCATTGGCAAACATCTAACGCTTGAGGAATATTTGCAGTATGACGATCGCACGGATAACCAATATGAACTGGTGGCAGGTGAGTTAGTTGCAATGCCACCCGAAAGCCCAAAAAATGTCCAGATATCTCTCTTTTTGCTGGTCAATTTCCTCAAGTTCGTCCCCTTTAATCGGTTGAGTAACAAAGTTGAAATTGTTGTTGCTGGTTCTCGTGCGACAACTCGCATTCCTGACTTAGTTGTGCTGACGGATGAACTTGTAATAGCCTTAGAAGGTGCAACGCGATCCACAATTACCCTGGATATGCCACCTCCGGCATTAGTTGTGGAAGTTGTTTCTCCTGGCAAAGCTAACGAAGATCGGGACTATCGCTACAAACGTTCCGAGTATGCCGCAAGGGGAATTGCTGAATATTGGATTGTTGATCCACAAATAAATGCAGTTACCGTACTGATATTAATTGACGGGTTTTATGAAGAAATCAGATTTACAGGAAACACTGCGATCGCTTCTACTATTTTCCCAGAATTACAGCTAACCGCAGAGCAAGTACTCAACGCTGGATAAAGCAATATCTCAAATACGCGATCAAGGAAGGAGCCAACTCATGAAGGTACAGCACCCCCTATTCTCTCAAGTTGCTTTAGCGCAAGACTTACCAGAATACAACCTGAAGCGAGGGAATGTTGCAACAATTGTCGAACATTACCCCATGCCTGAAGAGGAAGAGGACGGGTATAGTCTGGAAGGGTTTGATTTACCCCATGTGACGATCGAAGTACCAGCATCTCAAATTATCCCCATTGCCCAGTGGCAGCAAGAAGAAATGATTTTAACCAAGTTACGCCAGTTATCTGAAGCTAGGCTGTTGCAATTACAAGACTATCTTGATTTTCTCTTGCAAAAAGAAGATTCTGAGCATTAGAGTGCTTAAAGCTGTGACTGTTACTGTAGTCGAAACTATAAGTGTTTTAAAGGAAGAACTGGACATTCAGTCTTAGATCCAAAGTATTTAGCACAGGTAGTTATCTCTTGGAAACCAGAGGAGGTAGACATGATCCTCATTGTGGTTGATGCGGATGATAACCTATCTCAAAGGCAGAGGGATTTAGAACGTGCTTTAAATAAGATTCGTGACAATCACTTAGATGTCAATGAGCAACCAATCAACGATCGTAGTGCAGGAGGTTTAGCAATTAGAAATTTTGAAACCTTGTTGCTAGCTGACACTCAAACTGTTTCAACAATTTTAGGTGTAGAGCTTGAACAACTTGAAAATTTAGAGGCTTTAGACAGTACAAAGGAGATTTTAGAGGCAGCGATTGCACAATCAAGTTATATCTTGAAAGAAAGTAGCAATCAACGTCCGCTTCAAATTCGATGGAACTTATCTTTTCAGATTGATTTAGATATTATAAAAACTTCCTGTCCGAATGGATATGCAGCTTTTGCAAAATATTTAATTGAAGCGGCAAAAGTGGTTGCTGAACTTAATAGTTAGGTTGCATTTCCCTTTTGTGTCTACGGTTACTAGATTGAAAATATCAGGTGGTTGGTGAATTACACTAACCACCATTTTGAAACTTTATTATCTGTCAAAGGTTCAAATCTACCACCTAAGTATTTGGCAAAAAACTCCTCTGCGATCGCAAGCAATCTCACTTTAGCAGCAATTGTCACAATGTCCGCAACGCCAGTTAGCTGCCTCTTTATCAAAACCAAAGGCATTTAACAAAAACTGCCAACGACACTGTTTAGTTGTTAGGTATTGCTGCATTTGTTTAGCGGCGTGTGATTGCGTCGCTGGCTGATTTCCGGCTTTTTGCCCAATGGTGTAATGGAAAGGATCGAGCCAGTTTAATTGACCACTGCTATGGAGTAAAGCTAGCGCCGTCGCACCATCAGGAAATTGTCGGGTTACTGCATTCACTTCTCCCTGTTTTGGTAATTTTTTCACAAGTTGCTGCGCTATTTGTTGCTGCGATCGCATTTGTTCTTGAAAAAACTCCTGTCTTTGCTTATCCCCTGAATCTAACCACCCCGTAGGTTCACTCACCAACGTTAACGCTTCTGCTGGTTTCCCATCCCTTCCAGCCCGCCCAATTTCTTGCACATATTCAGATAACAAATGCGGCGCGTGAAAGTGAATAACCCATCTGACATTGCTTTTATTAATCCCCATACCAAAGGCACAGGTACACACCACAAATGGTATTTTACCACTTAACCAGCTTGCTTCTACTTCCCGACGTTCTGTCGCACCTAATCCCGCATGATAGCTAGCTGTAGCAAAACCTGTCTCTGTTAACCATTGGGCTAAATCTTCGCTATCTCTCCGAGTGCGAACATAAATTAATCCCGATTGTTGTGGTCTATTTTGAATAAACTTTAATAATTGTTGTTTCCTACCTCTTGGTGTCCAAGCGATGCGAACGCTGGGATGCAAGTTCGGACGGTAAGGATTCAAGCGGAAAATCTCTGGTTGCTGTAATTGTAAAACTGTTTGAATAATCTTTTGGGCTGAGGGGTCAGCAGTAGCGGTAAAAGCGGCGATGCTGATTTTTGTTCCTGGTGGTTTTGATTTGAGCAATGCCGGACGCACCGCCCCTAATCTGCGATAAGCTGGGCGAAAAGTATCACCCCATTGCACTAAACAATGAGCTTCATCTAAAATCAAACCATTAATTTGCAATTGCGGATGACATAATTTTTCCCACACTGGCACACTTAACAAAGTTTCTGGTGACAAATACAGTAATCTTAGCTGTTGACGTTCCAAAGCTTGCAGCGTTGCACGGCGTTGAGATGAAGATAATTCACTATGCAAAAGTGCTGCTTTTTGGTGGCTTTGTTGTAGTTCCTGAACTTGATTTTCCATCAACGCCACCAAAGGCGAAACTACCAAGGTTAATCCTGTTTGTAGCAGTGCGGGAAGTTGAAAACAAATCGACTTCCCGCCACCTGTGGGCATAATAATCAGCGCATCTTTTTGTGATAATAAACTACTGACAATTTCTCCCTGTGGTGGACGAAAATCTTCATAACCCCAGATTTTTTTAAAAGCAGCGCGCACTTCTTGCCAAGATTTTGTTGTAGGCTGATTCATAATCAATGGTAGATACACCCATATCCTTGAATGCTGAATATAGCCTTTGTTATCTAGCTAATGGTTCAGTAATTTCATCATCTTAGGTTGCAACCCGGTGACTGCAAGAATGAATTATTGGCAAATACAACTTCGCCGTCAGTTACTTGTCCCTTAGCAATTTGTTCAGTTCCTACAGCACAGCAATTTTTTGCCGTAATTCTTCAAGTCGCTGCTCTCTTTCTTGTAACAGTTTAAAGGCTTCATTGATAACATCATCGGCATTAGCAAATCTACTACTTGCAAGCTGTGCCTGAATAAATTGCTCTAGTTCTGGTTTAATTTGGATGTACATATTTTATAGCTTTATATAATTAATATTCTTATCTAGATTCTAACAGCATTGCTACATCACAAGCCATTATTGAACGGTAACTAGGCAAGCTTGAGCGATGTTTAGTAATTTGAGGAGTAAAGAAACGAACCACAGAGGCGCAGAGGGCGCAGAGGGCGCAGAGGGCGCAGAGTCAAAGAGTAAAGCAGTGCGTAGGCGTAGCCCGTCGTAGACATCGCTAACCTGCATTGACAGTTAGATTACAAGTTAGCCGGTAGGCGTAAAGCTCAGTCACTTCAGTGCCCAGATTAAGCGACTCGTGCGGTTTTAACCGCATTCAAAATTAATTTTTGGTGCAGAGCATGGTATGATATGTTATGCCACAGGTAGAATAACCGCTAGCACAAATGGATAACCAACCCCAAAACGATCGGCTAGGAAAAAATAATGGATAGTGGGTAGCGAAAACACCACGATAAACATAGCTAGGATGCCAACGCGCATCCATACCAGCAAACAAAACTATTAATCAAGTTAAGTACGGTAGGGCATACCGGAACTAGAGAAACGATTCTCTAACGCTTAGGGAGATGAAACCCACTGGGACCAACCAAATTAGACTAGAAACTTTGTTTAATAAACGGGTTTCCGGTTTAAGTATTGCCGAAAGGATGGATGATTTTAAGGTACGTCGATGAACTAAGAATCTCAGCGTCTTCAGACCTGAGAGTGTCAAAATCTAGGTATAGTTTCTCTGACTGGAGTTGTTCATCGGGTGATTCAATCCGATTCAATGACAAAGCATACCAGACAAGTATTACTTAGTGCGCTCAAGGTGGTTGTCTTATGCCTGACGCTGTTCCTACTATGCACAAGCAATAGTTGGGCGCAAATCGCTACTGACATCGCTACTGACAGCAAAATTGCCCCTCTGATTCAGAAGCTAATAGATAACGATGCCCACATCAGTAGCATTGCCGCAGATGCATTAGTTAATATCGGTTCGGCAGCAGTGCCGTCTCTGATTGAGGCTTTGAAAAATCAGGATATTAATCTTCGCTGGCACGCGGCTTCGGTTTTAGGAGATTTGGGTGCAGAAGCAGCACCAGCCGTTCCAGCCTTAAGTGCAGCATTGCAAGATGAAGATGGACAAGTCCGCCTGTACGCCACCTTAGCTTTAGGAAATATTGGTACAGCAGCCAAAGCAGCAGTTCCATCCTTGATGGCGGCATTACAAGACAAGGAGCAATTCGTTCGCATTTATGTTCCTTCTGCACTCAGAAAAATTGGTGTAGAAGCGAAAGTAGCTGTCCCAGTATTAACTGCTGCCTTAAAAGATCATAACCCCACTGTACGTTATAATGCTGCCTACGCTCTGGGTGCAATGGGTACAGAAGCAGTATCTTCTGTCCCGAATTTAATTGCCCTGTTGAATGATAACCAGTTTTACGTGCGTTTAGGTGCGATCAAAGGTTTGGGAGGAATAGCGGCTGGTTTTCAAGACAAAGCCAATGCTTTACCTACTTCCAAGTTGCAGAAAGTCATCTCAGACTTTGAGCAGGTATTAATAACTATACAAAAATACAAAGACAAATTCACAGAGACCGACATTAAGCTGATACGTCGCCCTCTTAATGCCCTGAAAGCAGAAAAAGAAACTCGCCTCTTTGATAGAGTTCTAGAATCGCTATTTAAGCATAAATTACTCTTGGGAATTGCGGCCTACCTGATATTATTGCCTTCTATTTGGTTAATTCTCTTGCGGGTAGCCCCTTTATGGTTGTTGAAAATTAACAACGCCCTCAAACCCTACACAGATTTTTCTCTGCCATTTATCAGCGTTAATGTACCTCTGCGATATGTGCTATTTGTTGGCTGGTTTCATTACCATCCCAGAGTATTAGATGCATGGGTAGCTAAATATATCAAAGCAGCCCGCGAACAATTTCCCAAAAAGGATACAGTTAGCAGTCGCGCTTGTTATATTCCCATTCCGGTTGTTCTGGATGGTACAACAGTTCCCCAACTGATGAATGAGAATTTGCGCTCAACTTTCGAGAAACAACGTAGCTGTCTAGTAATTGGTGGGGAAGGGGGTGTAGGTAAAACCAGTTTAGCGTGTCGAATCGCTGGATGGGCAATGGCTGAGGATGAAGACCAACAACTCTGCAAACATTTGATGTTACCTGTGCTGTTAGAAGAAGAATTTCGGGTAACTGAAGGGAAGTTGCCGCTTTTAGAAGCTATTAGAGGACAGTTGCAAGCTTTAATTGATGAGCCAGAGCCAATTTGTCAAGAATTACTGTTACGTTTGTTAAGAAAGAAACGCATTCTAGTGATTGTAGACCGATTCTCAGAAATGAATGCGACTACACGAGAAGCAATTGAGCCGGAGTCGCCAGAGTTTCCGGTGAATGCGTTGGTGATTACTTCCCGAATTGAGGAAAAGTTGGGGCGGGTTAATAAGACGATAATTAAACCTTTGCGAATTGAGGCTAATAAACTATCGTCCTTTATGGAAGCTTATCTCATGCAGCGAGGTAAACGCGATCGCTTTACTGACCAAGAATTTTTTGACGCTTGTAACCGTCTTTCTCTCATGGTCGGTCAAAATAATATCACTGTCTTGCTGGCTAAACTCTATGCTGAACAGTTAATCGCCAGCAAAGATGTTACATCTAATATTTCTGCGTTGCCAGAGAATATTCCGAATTTGATGCTGGGTTATATCAATGAACTCAATCGTGATGTGACAGATGAGCAATTTGATGACCGCACTGTTCATCAAATTGCCAAAACCATCGCCTGGGAATGTTTGCAGCAAAGTTATCAACCAGGAACCGCCAAGCGTGTCGATGCTATTACTGCATTAGCAGCTTTGGGTATTGATGACCCCGAAGCATACCTCGATTATTTAGAAAAGCGTCTGCACCTAATTCAAACTATCGGTTCTGCTAAAGATAGAATCCGTTTTTGTCTTGACCCTTTAGCTGAGTATCTTGCAGGTTGGTATTTAATCGAATTATATGACAATAACGATGGCAAATGGCGATCGCATTTTTTCAAAAAGGCAGATGATTTAGTCAAGACAGGCGCACCAGATGCCATCAAAGGCTTGTTATTGGCAGTGCGAGATTGCTACTTATCTGAGGTTCAAGGTAGCAAAGAAACGGACTTTGTACCCCAAAAGTCGGGTAAACTGGCTGGGTTTACACCTTCAGTCAATACATCAGCTACTACTGTGCAAACAGTAATACCATAAATTATAGAACTAGCCCTTTCAAGATGAGTAAAAATTTTGCTCAAAAAATTCCTCTTTAATCTCTTGACTCTGCGCTGCGCCAGTTGCTTCAAGTCTGGGAACCCGCCCAACGCACTGGCTTCTCTGTGCCTCTGCGGTTTAAAAGTAATTTATTTAACCACAGAGACGCAGAGAGCGCAGAGAGAAAAACAGAGATTTTACGAGTTACCTTGAAAGGGCTGATAAGTAATCGTACAAAATTAATTACACAAAAACTTGGCTTAAACTCTTGCCTGGTAAAGAATCAATATGTAATTAATTCTGTCGGGTTTGACAGATACACTCTCAGACTTTCTGTGCAGTTACTTCCTCTGGCTTTTGTTGAGTTTGCAAAGATGCATACAACCTATTCAATGCATTTACATAAGCTTGCGCGGATGCCACGATGATATCTGTGTTCGCTGCATGACCAGAAAACACTTTCGATTCATAACGTAAACGAATCGTTACTTCGCCAATGGCATCAATCCCGGCTGTGACTGACTGCACAGAAAACTCAATCAACTCGTTGGGGACATTCACCACCCGATTGATGGCTTTATAAACTGCATCCACTGGCCCAGTACCGATCGCAGCATCGGTTAATTCTTCGCCTTCTGGGGTACGCAGAGTAACTGTAGCAGTAGGACGGGCGTTGCTACCACAGGAAACTTGCACCAACTCTACCCGAAACAAATCGGGTGCTTGTTGGATTTCATCGTTAACGATCGCTTCCAAGTCCCAATCAGAAATTTCTTTCTTTTTATCTGCTACTTCTTTGAATCTAACGAAGGCTTTATTTAACTCTGTATCTGACAGTTCAAAGCCCAATTCTTTCAACCGAGTACGGAAAGCATTTCTACCTGAATGTTTGCCCAAAACTATTTGATTGTCTGTTAAGCCAATCAATTGGGCATCCATAATTTCATAAGTGAGCTTATTTTTTAACACCCCATCTTGGTGAATTCCAGACTCATGAGCAAAGGCATTCGCCCCCACGATCGCTTTATTTGGTTGTACTAACATTCCCGTCAAATTGGAAACTAAGCGTGAGGTTTTGTAAATTTGTCGGGTGTCGATATTTGTCAGGGATTCTTGAGAATCTGCTGGTCTACCGAGATAAGGGTTAAAATATTGCCGCCGCACGTGCAACGCCATTACTAATTCTTCGAGTGAGGCATTGCCGGCGCGTTCGCCAATGCCATTAATGGTACATTCTAGTTGTCGTGCGCCATTTTTTACGGCTTCTAAAAAGTTAGCAACTGCCAAGCCTAAATCATTATGACCGTGAACGGAAATAATCGCTTGGTCGATGTTGGGGACATTTTCGATAATCCCCTTAATCATGGCTCCAAATTCGCTAGGGGTGGTGTAACCTACAGTATCGGGAATGTTAACTGTTGTTGCGCCAGCTGCGATCGCTCGCTCTAATACTTGGTATAGAAATTCTGGATCGGTACGAGCCGCATCCATTGGCGAAAATTCGATATCTGTCATGAAGGACTTGGCATAGGCTACCATTTCTTCGGCGATCGCTAATACTTCTGCCCGTGACTTCCGCAACTGATACTCTAAATGAATATCAGAGGTGGAAATAAATGTGTGAATTCTGGCGTTAACTGCTGGTTTTAATGCCTCCGCAGCCGCTTCAATGTCTGCTTTAATCGCTCTTGCCAAACTACAAACTACCGGGCCATTTTCTATCCCAACAATTTGAGCAATTTTCTTGACTGCTTCAAAATCTCCTGGACTCGCAAAGGCAAACCCTGCCTCAATTACATCTACACCCAGACGTGCTAATTGTTTGGCAATAACTAGCTTTTCGTCTATGTTCAAAGTCGCTCCCGGACACTGCTCACCATCTCGCAATGTTGTATCAAAAATAATGATTCGATCTGTTTTGTTTGTCATTTGCCGCTTGTTGTTTAGTGTTTACTTGTGGCTTAATATATCTTCAACCTTAGTTTTTCTTTTACTCTTACTTTTGTAAATAATTGTTAAAGCTACTAACCTTCAGTTTTTTCTATTTGATCTCTGATATCATTTAAATCTATATATCTATCAGTAGCATTGCGTAGTTCTCTAGCAATCATTCCTTCTGTCGAGACTACCGTAATATGTGTATTTTTTGAGCGTAATAGTTCGATTGCTCTTTCAAAATCTCCATCACCACTGAATAATACTACTCGGTCATACTGGTCTACGGTATTAAACATATCTACAACAATTTCAATATCTAAATTCGCTTTTTGCGAGTAACGTCCTGACGTATCATCATAATATTCTTTCAGAATTTTAGTTCGGACTGTATATCCTAGACTAATTAGAGCATCTCTAAAACCTCGCTGATCTTGTGGATCTTTTAAGCCAGTGTACCAGAAGGCATTAATTAATGTTGTTTCTGATTGCTCATGTTTGAAGTATTCTAAGACTCGCCGGGGGTCAAAAAACCAGCCATTTTTTTGTTGAGCATAGAACATATTGTTTCCATCTACAAAAATAGATAGACGATTCATTGGAGAACCCATACAAATTTACACCTAATAATATATATGAATTTAGATGGAACAATAGATTATAGCAATTTTCAAATGCCTTGTTTGCTAATATCTATAAAGTAGTTCTTTATCTATAGCTTTTATCCTACCTCTTTCAAGCCTTAAAAACCCCTACAATATTGAAGTTGAGATCCTGGGTGTTAACCTGATTCACCTCCAGCACTACAAGAGCCACCCTGCAATCAAAATCGACCCATAAAATTTAACCAGTAACAGCATTCATCGCTGCATAACACTAAAGTTTACTCCTAAAGAGGTATATCATCTCCTTAAGGTAGGATATAAATTAATGCCGATCTTTCGGTAAAGCTGTCAGTATCAGGACGCGCTTTGTAGAGATTCCTAACATTGCATTAGAGACAGAAGACATCCTTGGGACTGCTTCTGCTATAGCACCCAGTTAGATAACGTACTTGTTGGTTAGGTTAGGATAAAATCTTGCCACAACCAAATGCACAGTTAGAGTATATCCGGCTCCGATCTGTGAGACAATCACTACTTGTAACTCATTCAACAGAAAAAGAATAAATTAAGTAGTGCTTGAGCAAGAATCTCTTGGGGGCTAGCTCTGCCAATAAAAGTTTGTAGATGAATAGAAGATACTTTACAAATGTATAAGATTTTCATTTAAGTCTTATTTCAATGTGCTTACACTAAAACGTGGTCTGAATAAATAAAAGTGTTGGACTAAAATCAATCAGTAACACGATATGGCAGAAGAACCTACATCTACCTTAACTAAAAACTATGTCTCTACTGCCAATAAACTGTCAAGTAAACCAACAAAAGTGACTTCGACAGCATCGGCTCGCCAATCCAGGTGGATGGTTCGCTTAGGTCATCTACTGGCTGGGACTTGGGTAATCGGGGCTGCACTGTTGAGTGCTTCTGGTGGGGAATTAGTTCAATCGATGGAAAATCAGCTGCTTTCTGGCTTTTTTCAACTGCGCGGGCCGATTGTGCCTCCAGAAGACATTGTAATTTTAGCAATAGACGATCAGTCAATATCGGTTCCCGAACAGTACTATAAAACAGATCCGAAACAGTATGCCTACTTAGAACCACTAAAATCTTATCCTTATAAACGGGCTGCATACTCCCAAGTAATTACAAAATTAATCGAAGCAGGTGCGCGCGCTGTCGCATTAGATGTGGTTTTTGACACAGCAAGCAGCTATGGAGTTACGGACGATCGCCAATTTCAGGCAGTACTGCAAAAATATGGCAATAAAGTTACCTTAGCAGCCGTCTACGAAAATTCCCAGACGCACCAAGGGTCTTTTATGCAACTGACAGACCCCCAACAAATGTTTCGTACAGGGTCAGTATCCA
This sequence comes from Nostoc sp. NMS4, assembly GCF_017115095.1. GTDB lineage: Bacteria > Cyanobacteriota > Cyanobacteriia > Cyanobacteriales > Nostocaceae > Nostoc. Next base: position 19,742 of record NZ_JABXKI010000222.1, read on the forward strand.
TTGGCTCAGTTAATTTTCCCTTAGAAGCAGATGGAAAAGTTCATCGATTAGCGAGTGAGTTTCCCAAGTTATTAGGTGAAGATAATTTATTTACCAAAAAGCGACTCTCTTTTGATGAAGCAGCGCTGAGGGCAGCACAAGTAAATTATCCTCAACCAAAGGGCGATCGCATTTATTTTTGGGGGACGGCGGGTACATTTGAGCAAAAACCTTTTTGGCACGTACTCGACCCGGAAAACTGGAACAGCTATTTACAGCAAGGAAAGGTTTTCAAAGATAAGATCGTGCTGATTGGTGCAACAGATAAGTTACATAATGATTATTATCCAGTCGCTGGTAGTAATAGCGCTGAACCGATGTCAGGCGTGGAAATTCACGCCAACGCGATCGCTACTTTGATGTCAGGAAAAGCGATCGCCCCAGGAATTCAAAGTCTACCATTGCAGGGTTTGTTTGTGCTAATGCTAGTGGGCAGTTCAGCCTTGATGATTAGCAGATGCAAGCGTAGCATCAATAGATTTTTCTATAGTCTCGCCCTATCTGGCATTTGGGGAGGAATTAGCTATGGGTTATTTGTCTATGGTCAGTTAATTTTTCCTACTACTCTACCAATGATAGCGATCGCCATGACCGGAATTTGCTATTTAGCAACCTCAGTCATCAGGGAAAGCATCAGAAAACGCCAATTAGTAGACATATTTCAGAAATATAAAACTTCACCCGTTGTCCAAGAGATTATCAGTCAACAAGATGACTTCCAACACCTAATTCAGCAACGAGATTTAGCCTTAGCAGGGAAAGTTTTGGCTAGACGCTACAAAATTGTCAAAGTTCTCGGTTCTGGTGGATTTAGTGAAACCTACATTGCCGAAGATACCCAACGTCCTGGGAATCCGCGATGTGTTGTCAAACAACTAAAACCAGCTAACACCAAACCAGAAGGATTGCAACTTGCCAGACGTTTATTTAACTCAGAGGCCCAAACACTAGAAAAATTGGGAACGCACGCTCAAATTCCTCAACTTTTGGCCTATTTTGAAGAAGATGAAGAATTTTATTTAGTCCAAGAACAGATAATTGGTCATCCTTTAAATCAAGAACTTTTAGCAGATAGAGCAATTGCAGAAATTTCAGCAATCAAAATTGTCAGAGACTTATTGCAAACATTAACATTTGTCCATGAAAACCACGTGATTCATCGGGATATTAAACCCAGTAATATCATCCGGCGACACTCAGACGGCAAACTGGTGTTGATTGACTTTGGAGCCGTCAAGGAAGTAGGCATCAAACAGCTAGATAGTCAAGAGTCAACCCCTTTTACCATTGGTATTGGGACTCAGGGTTACGCACCCAGCGAACAATGTTTTGGTCGTCCACACTACAGCAGTGATATCTATGCAGTTGGCATGGTTGGCATTAAAGCCTTGACTGGTGTAGCACCCCGCGAGCTAGATAGAGATGCTGACGGCGAAATCAAATGGAGCAACTGCACTCAGGTAAGTCACTCCCTAGCTAAGATTCTCAGTAAAATGGTGCTGGATGACTCCAAACAGCGATATCAGTCTGCGTCAGAGGCTCTTAAGGATCTTGAAGCTCTTGAAGTTTTTGACGATTTGGTAAATTTTCAAAGTAGACACCTCATCCCACAAGATGACTTATTAATGAATACTTTAGACGATTTAGGCATTCCCACAAAATCTTGCTCAGAATCATCCTCAGAAAATCCTTGAGAAGGAATGCGGGGAGAATATTTAGATATAAAAGGAACAGCGATCGCCAAATTCTGACTAAGCTATATTACATTTTGTGTTTATTTTACAAGATTTAGAAGTGCGATCGCTGGCGGTAAAATGTAGCCCATTGTAGAGACGGCGATTTATCGCGTCTCTATAACCGGACGATTTATCGCGTCTCTTATGGAGAATCAAGTAAACTTTGCATCTCCTCTGCATCCCTTGTCATACCCAAGTGTTCAAAACTATTAATCGCCTCAGTTGACAATTGGCAAGCTTTCTGAACACTTCCCCACCTTCTCTCCCAACGGGCAAGAGAACGTTGATAACGAGCTAGACGACGCTTATTATTGCTACTTTCGGCGACAGTTAAGCCTTTAATTAATAGCTTTTGAGCTTCATCGCGATCGCCTTGTTCAATGGCAATATCAGCAAGCCAATTTTGAGCAGAATTAATCACCCGATGCCAATTAATTTTTTCTGCACTTTTCATCACATCTTGAAATAGCTTCTTTGTTAAAAAATATTCACCTTCTGAATAAAAGATTTCAGCCCGATGGTAAAGAACGGGAATAAAATAGCGGATGTGCTGTCGCTCGTCTAGATTTGCCTCAATTACCAATTTTTCTTCTACCATTAACCAGTGGCGTGCATCTGTATAATTATTCTGTCTGATTCGCAGTCTAGCCATACTTTCGGCTAAGTCAGCTTGAACGCATGAATCTGCATGATCGCGTAAAACCCATGCCCTCTGCAATATTTCGTCTGCTTGTATGATACTTTGGGGCGAACACTCCCGAATTAGCAGCCAGGTTTTACGGATCATGAATTTTACTAAAGATGACCATTCGCCACGTCGTTCTGATTGTTCTATCAGCCATTGCAACCAATCGAGGCGATCGTCCCAATAAGCATAGAGATTGGCGTAGTGATTCAAGAGCAACCACAAATCCCTAACTTCTGCATAATGGTCTTGGTTTTTACACCAATAAAGTACTGCCCGTAAATTTCCTTCCTCTTGCTTTAACCTGTTGTAATGTATCCATTTTTCCCAATCTTCTCCGCCGTAACTGTAAGCAAAATCTAGATACCATTTCACCCAACGCATCCGTGCTTCTTTCTCAAAATCTGGGTAAGCGGCTAATTGTGCTAAAGCATACTCACGAGTCAGAGAGAGCATCTCATATCGCTTAGTCTCTGGCTTCAGATTCACTAACGAGAGTTGCTGCAAACGTACCAAGCCATTACTAACAGAATCAGGATCGGATGTTAGTCCGGCAACTTCCGACACAGCAGACTGGATGGGAGCGTCAGGAAAAATCGCCAGTGACATGAGTAACTTGTGTGGTGGCTGTCCCTTCATACCTTGCACTGATTCCTCAAAGCAAAAACGAGCCACATCGCCCTTAGCGGAGGCTAACTGCTCCAGTACGAAGTTCAAAGAGTAGCCACTAGAAACTTGACCGAGTGCGTAGACAATAGCGAGAGGGATTCCCCCAGTGCGATCGTAGAGCAAGCTAGATTCTTCATCTTGGATAGTTATACCTTTTTCTTCAGCTTGTTGCTGAATCAATTGCAAACCATCATTCATGGGTAAGTTTCGCAGACTGATTGGCAGCAGGGCAATTCGTTCGCGGGTAGTAATTACTACTTTGACGCAAATGGGTAAATTGTATAAGAATTCTATAACCTCATCCCTGTCCTCTATAGTCTCCATATTGTCCACAATCAGAAGCGTTCGCTGTCTAGAAAGACATTGGCGTACACGCTCAAATTGGTCATTGGGAGGAGATTGGATAATTGTAGAGTCGTTTAAAGCATTGGCAATTACCCGAAAAATCTCGCGCAGGTTACGCTGTCCCTGCTGCCGTTGCAAAATCATATCGGGAATCAGTTCTTGTTGTTTGGCTGAAGTGAAAATAATTGCATCAAATCTAGGCGCATCAGAACTGTTTTCGTTACTAGCTTCTAAACACACGTAAGCAGCTGCTAACACCAGCGCCGTTTTCCCCACGCCACCAATACCATGTACTGTAATCATGTGAGCGCCATGCATCGGCAAAAGCCGTTCCAGTAGCTTTCTCATATCTGCCTCGCGCCCAATAAATTCTGTGTAGGTTGGTGATGGCAGATTGTGGGGAATAGAGGCGCTCTCGGTACTAGATGCCGCAACACCTCTGCGATATCCATGTCTCTCTAGAATGTAAATAAGGTTACTTGACTTAACGCTGTTGTTTGGTTCGCCTGTCAAAGTTTCAATATCTCGATAGATATTGCTCAATCCCACTCTCACACTAGCGTTATCTCTGTACAAGTCCTGACTTATCTTTGTCAAGCTATACCCACATAGCAACCCAAGTAACAGGTCTTTCTTAGAATTTTGCCTGTATCGCTGTTGAATTTTAGACTCCAAATCAGTCAGTAAACGATCTATATCCCAATCCTGTAAAACCTTTTGATACCAGGCTTTAGACAGATTCCCACCCTCTGACTGATCTGACATAAATATCACCCTATTAGTTCTGTTGTTAAATGTTGGTTAGCAACATTTTAACTGAAAAAACTTCAATACTAATATCATATTTAACATTTTTATATCAAACTATTAACTTTTTTAATTAGCTTGCAGAACAAAATTTAGACAATATCGTATTTAACATTTTTGTACCAAATTTTTAACTCTTTTAGTTAACTTAAAAAGGAACAATTTGGTAGTTTAGTTACTAAGGAATGAGAATTAAATAACATACAATTTATATCCCTGGTTTACCTCACCCTCAATCCCTCTCCTTATAAAGGAGAGGGAAGCTAGAGACAGGATAAAGTTTTGGCATCTTATTTAATTTTAATCCATGTTCCTAAGTTCATATTGTTGGTAACAGGCTGATCGCAAATGCAACATCTATCCTGACGACCAACCAAAAACTCTGGCTGAATTATCGTTTTCACTTCTGACAACAAAGGAGTATTGAATGAATAAACTAATTCAAACTGTAAGTATCTTGGTTGGTCTAAAACAAGCTAGACTTTATTTTCCTGAAGAGAAACAAGTCTGTGTCTTTAATAAACTGCCGACACTTTACCGTGAGTTTACACCAAAATCTGTACAAGAATCAATCAACGAATTGCAAGAGCGATTAAAAACTCAAGGTTTACTTGTAGAGGTTACTGGTAAATTTGATTTAGAGACAGACGAGGCAGTAAAAGAATTTCAAAAAAGAAATAATCTTTTAGCAGATGGAGTGGTTGGCCCACTAACATGGGCTTGCCTTTTGTACCCAAAACTTTCTCGGAGTCAAAAAATTAAGTCCCCAGAATTAAGGAAGGCAGTTAAGGAACTGCAAACTATCCTTTATGATGAAGGCTTTTTGAAAAAAGAACCTACTAGCTATTTTGACAGTGCCACAGAAAGAGCGGTGAAACGCTTCCAAAGAGTTTATGGATTGAAGAATGATGGCATTGTTGGGGCAGCAACTTGGGCAGTATTGCTGGGAATGCGACAAAAAATTGATAAAAGCTTTCCGAGGTTAATTTATTTTTTGTCGCCGCAATCATGGTTTTTATGGGAGCAATTTTTGATGATTTGTTGCATCCTACTGGGTATTTATTATAGTCCTATACCAGGTCAGACTCCTAAATTCACAACTGCTTTAGCAACTGCCTATGGACTTACTTGTGTAGTGCCTTTTTTGTTAGAAAATTTACCGCTAAAGCCTTCACTTAAGCCGAGCTTATCTATCTTGCAATATGCTCCTTATGTATTAACTGGTATCTTTTGGAAACCAATTATCAATTTCTTGGGGCAATTGTTTAATTAATGATGGGCAATCAAATTTTTGTGTTGTGCTTGTAAAAAAGTGCGATCGCACCTGTCCGAGGTAAGCGATCGCACTTTTAAGTCAAAGCAGATAAATAACAGCCTAATACCCACATTCCGCAAATATTGAAGCGGATTGAATAATTATGAAATTGACTCCAAATCTTTAAAGATTGTTGGAATGGCCATCACCATCAACATTATTAAGTTAGCAACCCAAAACAACACAACAACGCCAAAACACACCAATGTCAAATAGGAAAATGTTAATTGCGTGAATCCGTCTAGCAGTTGCCACAACCGAAAAGCTGTGTAAAAAAAACCAATAGGTACAACAATACTTGGCACAAGGGAGCGACTAAAAACACGTTCAGATATGAGTTGTACGGCGACTATCAACAGGTAACTTCCCCAAAATACCCATGAAGATGGTTGTTTCCAAGCCAGAGCTAACAAGCACATCGGTAACAAAACTCCAGCAACCAAGGCTAACTTGACCCACCATCGCAGAAATTGCCATTGCTGCTGGTTAAACCCAATTTCTGCCGTAAAGGGTAAACGTCGAGCTTTCACACCAAAACCATAGCCAAGAGCTAGCAGGGTTGTAATCAGAGTAAAAAGCGTCAGAATTAATCCATTATTAACTGCCATCTGTTCAGAAATACCAATTCTTATACCCTTAGTTTAATCTGGCTCTAACATCCTCCTCCCACCTTGGCTGCCAATAAAAAAATCCCAAACTCAAGGGCAGAGGCGGGTGCAGCACTGGTAGTAAGGATAGACAAACGTAAGCCTTACAATCTCACCTCAGACTAAAATA
>NZ_JABXKI010000302.1 GCF_017115095.1 Nostoc sp. NMS4
ATCCTGGTTAATGCAACCACTTGATCTAGGGATAGACCCTGTTCTTGACGCAATGCCCAAAGTTGAGCGCCTAACTCTGCCAACTTTTCGGCTCGTTGTTGCTCTAATGAAAGTGATGGCTGGTGATTATTCTTCTTTCTTAGCCATTTCATGCCTACTGACACTCCTTAACTCCGCTGAATCAATAATTAGGTTGCGTTATCTGATCTTGCAAAAAGTGAATCTCACGATCTTTGAGGGAACGATATTTACCCTCAGACAAAAAGGGTTCATTTGGAGTTTGTAATTTAATTGAGCCGATAGCAGTCCGATGCAGCTTGATTACTGGGTATCCTAATTGTTGAGCTATCCGGCGAATTTGGCGATTTCTTCCCTCCTGCAATACTATTTCTAAAACGCTTTCCTCGGTACGACGTTCTATTAGGCTTACCTTAGCGACCCTGGTTTTTCTACCCTCCAACATCACACCTTCACGCCACATTTGTAGTACTGTTTCTGGAGGATGTCCTTTGACCAAAACATGATATGTCTTGGAAATACTGTGACGTGGATGGGTTAGCCCAAATGTCAGTTCTCCGTCATTAGTCAGGATTAATGCTCCTGTAGAGTCTGCATCTAGACGGCCAACTGGGTGAATACCTGAACCCTCCCGTAATTCTTTCGGTAATAGATCCAGGACTGTTGGTCTGTGATCAGGGTCGTAGCAAGTGGAAACTACTCCCCTTGGTTTGTGCAGCAATAGATATATTAAAGCCGGACGCTGCTTTTGGGATACAGGTTTACCATCAATTGCGATCGCATCTTTTTCAGGATCGACTTTTTGACCTAAATGTGCTATTACCCCATTAATCTGCACCCGTGAATGCCTAATCATTTCTTCAGCTTCACGACGCGAGGCGATACCCCATTGAGCGAGAATTTTTTGTAACCGTACCTCCATGTGGAAATTGCTTATTTACTGTTATCAATTAAATGATATTTGCATTTTGTAGCGAGTAGGCATAAATGTTACATTTAAAGCTTGTTTAATTTCTGTTCGGTTATTGAGCAAATACTCATAAACAGATTGGTTAAATGCCAGAGCCAAATTCCCAAACAACAAGTGCAAATAAAATCCGCATAATTACGCAGGTACTCACAACAGCAGTCAAGCTCTGGTTGAGAACACAGGTCAGCCAAATATCAGAATTAGAAGTAGAGATTAAAGCTAGCGATCGCCAACTTCTCTCTGGGCGCATTCCTTCGGTATCTATTTTTGCTAGTCATGCAGTTTATCAAGGTCTCCTAATTACACAAATTCAATTAATCGCAGAAAATATCCGGGTAAATATTGCTTCCGTACTCAAGGGAAAACCCCTGAGACTGTTAGAAACAGTACCAGTGTTTGGCGATTTAATCGTAGACGAGAAGGATCTGAATGCTTCTCTCTCATCAGACTTATTATCGACTGCTTTGAGCGATTTATTGGTTAAGGTTTTACCACCAGATTACCCACAGTCACAACCAATTAAGTGGCAAGAAATTCTGCTTGGGAACAACCAAATTATACTGCGAGGTTTGAGAGTAACCAATAGTGAAACAACTCCTCTAGAGATTTGTCTAAGCTCACAATTACTCAGTGGGCATGAGTTACAACTGGCACTTATCCCCATCAAGCCCGACCAAGGAGACATATTAAACGACAATCATCAGTACAATCTGGATCTTGGCTCGGATGTTGATATCCAAGAATTAACCCTGATCCCAGGTAAGTTAGTATGTCGTGGGCGGATTAACGTTAACCCTTGAGGAGGGCGGATTTAACTAACTTTGGGGGTTTAAGTCCCCTGTCTCTACACGCAGCGCTTTTTGATACCTAAGAGGATGTTTTAAAAGTGGTTGGCTGTGATTTTAATAGAATGATTACCCCCCTTAATCCCCCCTTATAAAGGGGGGAAACCGGAAAAGAATCTAGTTCCCTCCCCTTGGCAAGGGGAGGGTTAGGGTGGGGTAAAAATATTTGATACATCAATCATGACTTTTAAAACATCCTCTAAGCTAAATCCCCGGACGCGACGCTCGAGGACTCGCTAACGCTGCGCTATCGCAGACTCGCTAACACAAAACGTAATTACGAATTACGAATTATTTTAAAAGACTCATTCACGAGTATCAAGGTTTCATCTTCAATGCCCAATGCCCCATTTATCTAATTAGTGGCAAAAGTAATGTCACAAAATAGTAAACCAAAGGAGCAGTGAAAATATAACTATCGGTACGGTCTAAAATACCACCATGACCGGGGATCAACTGTCCAGAATCTTTAACTCCAGCATCCCGCTTCAGCATAGATTCTGTGAGATCCCCTAAAAGACTAGCAATACCAATCAGCAAACCCAATGCTAAACCTGTGAAGGGGGATTTGGGCAAGTGAAGATAATAGGCTCCTGCTATGGCTACAGCAACACTTGAAGTAATGCCAAAGACAGCGCCTTCAACAGTTTTTTTCGGGCTAATGTCAGATAGACGGGTTTTTCCAAAGAATTTGCCAATGGTGTAAGCACCAATATCAGCTGCCCAAATACACAAAAAAGTTAGTAGTGTGGCTGTAAAACCTTGTGCTAAAGAAGCGGAATTTGCCTTTTCCCAAAAATCTGTCCAGGTTGTGGGCCAGTAACCTCCCAAAGGGAGATTGCTAAAAGCAGCACTATCAATTGCTCGTAACCGCACCCAATAACTTGGTAAATAACCGACATAAAATAGCCCCATAATAGAAGCGGAAACATCAGCGATCGTGGCAAATTTGGGCTGAAACAGTAGGTAAAAACAAATCAGTGTGCCAGCTATTGGCATTACAGCGTCAGCTAAACTGCCATCAAGGGTACAAATTACTAGCAGGACTTGGCTGACAGCCATAGTAGTTTTAGCTGCGGGAGCGATGCCTCTAGCTCGCACCAAATTAAAATATTCCTGTTGACCCAAAAAGATGATAACCGCAAAGATGATGGTAAAGTACCAACCACCCAAAAGGGTTGCACAAAGAGCAAGAGCGATCGCAACAATTCCACTAATAATCCGAGACCAAGGCATAGAAGTATTTTTTATTTAGTCTAGTTTCTCACCACTGAGGATAAAAATGGGATCGACGGCGGTAAAGGTTTGAGAAAAGCCGCGTGTCTCTAGGCGATTAACCGCAGACTGGACTACTTCGATATTTCTAGCTCTTAATAGAGAAAAGCTCTGGGAAATAGCATACAGACTTTCTAGATTAGCAGCTGTGGCTACAACCCGACCGGATGGCGGCAAATAATGCCAAGCTGCTTGCAGAATTTCTTGAATGGGGCGGCCTCCCTCGATACAAACGCGATGAGGGGTAATCTTGAGGTCATGCAAACACTCTGGGGCGCTACCTTCAACAACTTCGACATTTTTCACATCAAAGCGATCGCAGTTACGCTTGATCAGATTAGCTACTTCTTCATCCCTTTCGATAGCAATAATCTGTCCGCCTGGACATAATAGCCCCACTTCTACCGGAATTGTACCTGTCCCTGCACCAATATCCCACAACACAGAATCGGATTTTAGTCGCAGTTGGGCAATCAATAGCAATCGAACTTCTCGCTGGCTCAGGGGAATTCCTGGCAAATGCTCGAATAATTCATCGGGAATACCAGGGGTAATATAAGGCCAAAGTTGGGAGGGCATAGAACTACGCAATTATACTAAAGATATCGATTTGCCAAATTGAAAAGCTTTGAAGAAGAATTCAGAATTCAGAAGTCAGAATCAAGACGCGACTCGAAAATACTCGCTTGCCGTCGGCGCTATCCGCCAGTCATACAGAATACCCAACTGAATTCTGACTCCTGACTCCTGAATTCTGTTCAAGCTATAAAACTTTTCAACCGTAGCATTACAAGAAAACATAATGATTGGTGAAATATTAAGCGATCGCTACGAAGTTCAGCAGCTATTAGGGAAAAAAGCAGGGCGGCGGACGCTATTAGCTCGTGATTTGCAAACTCAGAAATTAGTTGTCATTAAATTACTCTCTTTTAGTAGTGATTTTGAGTGGGATTCCCTCAAGTTGTTTGAGCGAGAAGCCGAAACTTTAAAAAACCTAGCACATCCCTCAATTCCTGGCTATTTAAACTATTTTGAGGTAAATTTACCAACCATCAAAGGATTTGCTCTAGTACAAACTTATATTCCTGCACAAACTTTAGAGCAATGGTTACAAACTGGGCGGACTTTTACCGAAGCTGAAGTCAAACAGATAGCCAAAGCACTTTTAGAGATTCTCGTTTACCTACATGAACTACATCCGCCTGTAATTCACCGTGATATTAAGCCTAGCAATATTTTATTGGGGGAGCGTTCTGGTAATAGTGTCGGTCAAGTTTATTTGGTAGATTTTGGCTCAGTGCAGACTGTCCTAGCTACCGAAACCGGGACAAGAACTGTGGTAGGAACTTATGGCTATATGCCACCAGAGCAATTTGGCGGACGCACTGTTGCAGCATCAGACCTTTATAGTTTAGGCGCAACCTTAATTTATTTAGTGACGGGTACTCACCCAGCCGATTTACCCCAAAAGGATTTTCGGATTCAGTTTGAACAATTGGCTAATCTCAGTCCCAGCTTTAGCAATTGGTTAAAGTGGATGATTGAACCTAGTTTAGAACGGCGTTTGAGTTCTGCGATCGCTTCTGTCGCAGCTTTAGAGAAACCACAACCAACAAACTTGCCTACTTTGGTTGTTGGCAAACCAGACGGGAGTAAGATTCAACTAACCAAAAATGGGGATTCTCTAGAAATTATCGTTCCCCCATCTGGTTTTGATCCATCAATAATATTTACAGGTTTATTTGCGATCGCCTGGAATTCATTTATCCTACTTTGGACAACGAGCATAGTCTTGACATCTTTTCCTGCCAACATCCCCTTTGCCTTATTCTCACTTCCTTTTTGGGGTGCTGGCTTTATGATGGTGTATAAATTTCTCTTTCATTTATTTGGACGCATCTGCTTACGCCTAAATCCCAAAGAAATTGCCTTAACCTGGGAGTTGTTTGCTTGGAAATTTTCTCGTACCCGTGCATCGCCAAGACAAAGTATTAATAAGTTAGTTTACATTCCCAAACATTTTACTAAAGATTCTGAAGGCACGAGAATTGCCGTTCCCCCACAATTGGATATTTGGGTAGGAGTAAAAAAATATCAACTTGGTGGTATTGGTGGTGTGATTAAATCTGAAGCGGAACTGGAATGGCTAGCTCATGAATTAAGTAATTGGTTAGGTTTACCAATTACCAATCCAATGGGAAGTTAGTTTGCTAATCACTGAGAATACTGAATAGTAAACAACCCCATTTTTTGCCCTGACTAGGTTGCTATCTTCGGATCTGACTTAAGAGGATTGACACTAAGATCATACTAGCACCAAGAAATCCGCGCACTCCCATAGTTTCTCTCAATAACAAAAAGGAGAAAATAGCGGCAAACACTGGCTCTAGCGTATAAATTATTGCTGTTTGTGTAGCTGGAACCCATTGCTGGGCAAAGGCTTGAGTCCACGTAACAGCAGCAGTTGCAACTATTCCAAGATATAAAATTACGACGAAATTTGCTTTAATCGCTCGAATTTGGTCAACTAATTCAGGAGCAGCCCAAATTGTTCCCAGCACTGCTACAACAAAAAGCTGTAGTGCAGTAAGTTTAATTGAATTGTGCCGAGACGCAAACACCTCTAAAACCAAAATGTAAATTGCATAACACACAGCACAACCAAAGACCCAAAGATCGCCTATATTTAACGATCCACCTTCCCAAGACATTACGCCAATACCTGCAAGGGCAAGGAATGCTGATAGAAAGGCAATCAGGGAAACAGACCGCCCCATTAATGCTTCTATTAGTGGTATCAAGATGACATTCATGCTGGTAATAAAAGCAGCTCGGCTAGCGGAAGTAGATTCTAATCCAATTACCTGAGTGGTAAAAGCTGTGAACAACAAAGTTCCAAGGATTATGCCATCACGTACCAATCGCCTGTTCAGCTTGAAACCAAACGGCAGACAAGCTAATGCAGCTACCAAAAATCGACTTCCAATCAAAGCACTAGGGGAGAGGCTATCGATCGCATTTTTGAGGAGCGGAAAAGTCGTTCCCCAGATTAAAGTTGTAAAGAGAAGAAGTATAACACTCTGGTTATACCTATGCGATGCATTATTAGACATTAACTTTGGCATTTTTTAGCAGTTTCGTCATCTCATCTCAAGAAATTGAAGAAAAGGGAGATCGGCTTTATTATTAATGCTTCAATCAGCTTTAAGAAGAGACTTACAGCGAAGTAGAAAAGAGTTAAACAACACTCTTGTAGCCTGAGGTACTCGAATCGAGCTATAAAGGTGTATCAATCCACTAGGATCATCCAACGCTAGTTCTTTATGTGTAAGGCATAACGCTTCCCTACGATGAGGTTCAAAGGCTCGGAACAAACTTCGGTAACTTGGATCTCGAAGTCCCATCTGACCATTGCTATTGAGTTTTAAAAGTCCACTTTCTAAGAGCCGATCAAGGGTCAGAATAGCAGCGTTGACATCATGATCTTTGTCAGATCCTCCCAGACGAAAGGCATCTGCGCCGAGTTTAATTCCTAGATATGCTGCTGCTACTTTTCCTGCCTCATCCTCAGAGATTTCATTCCTATAGCTCTTACGAGCGATCAGCTCTAATTCAACTCCATCTGCTCTCCAATCTTCTACACTGCCTATCCAGTAGTTATGAAGCAAATTATTTTGTAGTTTAAAAAGTAATCCCAACCCACTTGCATGTCCTGCTTCATGGAATTGATACTCTAACTGCTGGATTAGTATTCCAGTTGTTTCATCACGCAGAACATCTAGTATTAGCTCTGCTGTATCTGCATCAAAAATTTGAGGTATCGTAATTTTTGTATAAAAACTATATCTGGCTCGCTGTGCTTCTACATCATTGAGTACAGGACCACTATTGTTTAACGCTGCCCAGCCATTAGGAGGAATAAAAGGAAGTCCTGTATTCTTTTCAAAATGCCCACAGCCGTCAATCTTATAAAAAGAAATTACTTCAGGTATTGGCTCTGCTAGATAACTAAAGGTTTCACGTATTAAGTCATCTAATCCCTCCAGTGCTTGATGTTTAATATTAACCCGTTTTCCAAGAATTGCAGAGAATTTAGTATATATTTCCCCTCTATGAGGGCATGAATAGGGACATACGATTAGGAAGTCTCCATTACTTCCAAGAAACTCTTGACTGTCAAATCTATCAAGCAAGGTTTTAAAGTCTTTAGTGTTTATAGCATAAAATTCATTATGCATCCAAGCTTTTGGGAATCTTTCATCCTCAACCAGTTTGAGACATTTTATGCTAGCTTCCGCCCAATTGTCTTCGCGTACTAATCTAATAATTTCCTGAGCTAAATCTTCACCTTTTGTTAAAGTCTTAATTTCTGGAAAAGAAGAAATCCTATTCATCATCTTTCTCACTATTACTTAATGTTGCTTTGACCTAACTTCTTGTGGCGTGACAGACAGCCTGTAATATGCCCAGCCATCTCGCTGCCGCCGTGCAGATGACTAGCGAAAGCTGCTCTGATGGCAACCTGCTCGCCGTTCAAGGCATTGCGCCTGGAATATCTCATCGCAACTGCCACTGCAAGGGCGGCTGCTGCTTGCAATAAATAGTCATGGCGATCGCACAGATGTTAGACACTGTGTCGCCGCAGTCGCAACGAAACGGCTTGGGGACTGTCGGATAACGTCAAGTTCGACGATGACGATGATAGCTATGGACACGGTGTATGAACTACGGCCAATATCGGTGTCCAGGATTGACACTGGGGAGCAGATACCATCGCGATCGAGGTTCATGGGTACGGCTTTGTTGCACCAATAATCAAAGATATTGATGCGATGATGTAGGCAAAATACAATGTATTACATCAAAAGTTAAATTTTTGATGGCTTGATTCTCTTTAATTAAATTGAATTAAATGAAAATATTTCTATTGCCTTTAACACTTAAATAGAATACTTGGCAATTTAAATTATTTTTTAATTCAACTTAATTAAAACATGAATTAACCTTTCTTTCTTCATTATTCTTTTTATATCAGAGATTTTGGTCGAATAGAGTTAATGTTAGGTTAAGTTTGACTTAAGCTACTTAAAACACACTCTAAACGTATAGAAACTAGGGAAAATCGAGAATCATAATGGTTAATACAAATAAAAAAACCTAGTTTAAATCAAAAATAATGCGCCCAAGATAAATAAAAGACAACTATTAGATGCTTATGTAAAAATCTGAACTTCAAAGTTCTGTTATGCTTATAATGGTGCGTATTCTTTGGAGCAAAACCACTCATGAAGTTCAGTTTTATCTGACTTATTTACAGAGAAACTCTCAACTTTTAGGTTGGGCTATCAGAAAACATTGGGGTATTGAAAACCAGGCTCATTGGACACAGGAATTGTACTTTTGCTCAGGATGCTTGCCGCATTCGCTCTTTCCACAGTCCCCAAAATTTTGCTCTTTAGCGACGAATTGCTCTCAATACTCTCAACCACAAACAGACTTACAAACAGGGCAGCTGCATCTAAATTACTCTTGATCGCAACCAAGGTTTAGAAGCAATGAAAAATTAGCATTTCTCGTTTGATTCATTTTCCAAGCCTTAAAGCGATCTCACATTCTACACTTCAAAATGTAATATGCATATATGTTTCAGTCCAATCCGTATCATAGGGTCATCTTTAACAATCAAAGTTCGTAGCATTACCTCCTTGGGTTCTGTTGATTCTATTAGCGATTATGCCAAGTTGCTTTGTCAAAAGTTTTTGAGGATAAAAAGACTTATTGGTGGTTAACTCATCCGATTGGAGGCATCAATGTCTATATTTAATTACAGGAGCCTTAGAGGAAATTTATATGTTTGGACTGGGATGGCCAGAAATAGCCGTAATTAGCATAGTCGCTATTCTAATTTTCGGCCCCAAAAAAATTCCTGAACTGGGAACTGCACTGGGCAAAACCCTACGAGGTTTTAAGGAGGAGATGAAAACTCCCAGCGAGGAAACCAATCAGGAAGAAGAAAAACAGTAATTGAAGAAGAATTCAGAATTCAGAATAAATCAGTGGGGGATTCCGATCCGCCACTTTCTTGTTCACCACTAAACTTTTGATTGAATGGGGAACTTAAACCAGAATTAAATGCTGGATTCTATTTTGTTAAAGGAGTCAGAGACAGGAGTCAGCGTACTTTCTCCTGATTTCTGATTACAGCAAGGTATTAACAACAGAAGAAGGTGTGATCCCATTTTGGGAATCGATGACAGTTGTGCCGGGATTTTGTTGGTGTGTCTCTTCTTTCGCTAAACCACGCAGCTTAATTAACTTAATTGCCCTAGTAACGCTTTCTGGCAAAATTACCACCAGGCTGTTATCAGGAGCCATGTCTAAGCCTTTATTGATCGCTTGGGTTTCATCCAGAATTGATTCATAGCGGCTATCAGGCTTAACTTCCGTGATGCCTTGAATAATCAACTGGGCGGCTGATCCCCGTAGTCGTCCCCGTGTGTCATCGTCTTCTTTGATGATAATGTAATCAAAAATTTGTGCTGCTAGTTTACCCAAAGTAACAAAATCTTCGTCGCGGCGATCGCCTGGGCCACCAATTACGCCAATCCGTTGTCCTGTAGTCCAGTTCCGCACAAAGGAACCTACAGCTTCGTAACTGGCTGCATTGTGGGCATAGTCCACCAAAGCATGGTAGTTGCCTAAATTAAATAGATTCATTCGTCCCGGCGTTTGGCTAACTGAAGCCCGGAAAGTCCTCAAACCAGCCCGAATCTGCTCAATTGTGACGTTTTGCACAAACGCTGCCAAACTTGCTGCTAAAGCGTTGGCAATCATAAATGGCGCACGTCCGCCCATTGTTAAAGGTATATTTTCGGCTCTTTCTATGCGGTGTGTCCAATCACCTTTAACAATTGACAAATAGCCATTTTCATACACTGCTGCTACTCCGCCCTTTTGGATGTGCTTTCGCACTAGTTCCGAGTCGGGGTTCATGGTGAAGTAAGCAATATTAGCCTTAGTTTTTTCTGACATCGCAGCGACGCGGCGATCGTCTGCGTTAAGTACCGCGTAACCATCAGGGAATACAGCTTCCGCGACTACGCTCTTAAGGTTAGCTAGCTGATCAATGGTATCTATATCGCCTATTCCTAAGTGGTCTGAGGCTACATTCAATACCACACCCACATTTGCGGCTTCAAAGCCCAATCCAGAGCGGAGAATGCCACCGCGAGCCGTTTCCAGTACTGCTACTTCCACTGTGGGATCTTGGAGGATGACGTGGGCACTTTGGGGTCCGGTGTTATCGCCAGCTTCTACTAAGTAATCACCGATATATGTCCCATCGGTAGTGGTATAACCTACTACTTTACCCGTCTGTTTATAAATATGTGCTAGTAGTCGAGTAGTGGTGGTTTTGCCATTAGTACCCGTGATGCTGAGGATGGGAATTTGGCTAGATTGCTCGTTAGGAAACAGCATATCCATCACTGCGCCGGCGACATTGCGGGGAATACCCACGCTTGGGGCAACGTGCATCCGAAAACCGGGGGCGGCGTTAACTTCAACAATCACGCCATCGACTTCCCGCAGAGGACGGCTAATATCTGTGGTGACGATATCGAGTCCGGCGATATCCAAACCGATAATCTTGACTACTCGTTGTGCCAACCAAAGATTTTCTGGGTGAATTTCATCGGTACGGTCTACGGCACTACCCCCTGTACTCAAGTTTGCCGTTGCCCTGAGATAACAAATAGTACCCTTGGGTGGCACGCTATTTAGGGTGTAACCTTGCCTTTCTAGCAACTGGTAGCTGGTGCGGTCTAGTTCAATCTTAGTTAGGACGTTATCATGTCCTTCACCCCGATTTGGGTCAAGGTTTGTTTCCTCAATCAATTCGGAGATGGTGGATCTGCCGTTGCCGATGACATGAGCCGGGACGCGCTCGGCTACTGCGACTACTTTCCCATTTACCACAAGTACCCTGTGGTCACGCCCAACGTAATATCTTTCGACAATAATTGACCGAGAAACTTGTCTGGCAGCTTCGTATCCGGCTTCAGCTTCTTCCCAAGTTCTGATATCAATGGTGATCCCACGTCCATGATTACCATCTAATGGCTTGATAACGATGGGATAGCCGCCAACTAATTCCAGGGCTTGTTCCAAATCGTCTAAGAAGTTGATCACTGTACCTCTGGGGACTGGCGCACCAGCAGCCGCGAGGATGCGTTTAGTTGCTTCTTTATCACAAGCTAGTTCTACGCCCAGAATGCTGGTGTTGTCCGTCATTGTGGCCTGCATCCGCTTCTGGTTAACGCCGTAGCCTAGCTGAATCAAAAAGCGGGCTTCCAGCGACATCCAGGGAATGCCTCTTTTTTCTGCTTCTTTGACGATCGCTTCCGTAGAAGGGCCCAAAGAAGCATCACGGGTGAAGTCTTTCAGGTCTTGGATATCTTGCTCTAGTTCTGCCTTGGGATAACGGCCTCGATCAACGATACTCTGGCACAGCCGTACTGCGGCTCGTCCAGCGTAGCGTCCCGCTTCCTCATTCAGGTATTCAATTACTACTTGATAAATTCCGGGTGTGGCAGTTTCGCGGGTGCGACCAAAGCCGACATGCATCCCAGCTAATTCTTGGAGTTCTAAGGCTACGTGTTCTACTATGTGGCCGATCATAGTGCCTTCTTTGACTCGCATCAGAAAACCACCACGACAGCCAGGGGAACAATAGTGGCCCTCCAGACTTGGCAGCGCCTCAACTAATCCTTCATAAAAGCCAGGGATTTCATTCGAGGGGGTCTCGCCAAGGTTTTCTAAATCGAGGCGCATGACGATCAGTTTGTGGCGTCGAATGCTCCAATAGTTTGGGCCGCGTAATGTCTGGATCTTGAGGATTCTCATGGGAATAGGTAGATGGAGATTCGGAACCAAAATTCTAGTTTCTTACTGGAATTGACCGCTAAACTGTTCGTTAAAAACAGTTTTTTCTTTTTACATGGTATTCTTATCATTTTTCTACGGTAAGAAATAATAAATGTGCGGTCAACTCAGTGTAACCTCAGATACTCTATCCCGTCAGCTGGAGATTCGGTGTACAGCAGGCAATACAGTCCTCTGGTACAAGTGGAAGCGATCGCCGTAGCTGAGGATATGGAGACGTAAATTATGTACGGTTAATGGTTCATTAGCACCGACATGGGGTTCGTTGGTGTGGGTTAACTCGGTGGGATCAACAATGGTAACACTGCCTTTGCCCATAACTTGTAGCCAACCATCACGTTCAAACACAGCACAAGTATCTTCGTCAATGCCAATACCTAAGCGATCGGGATGAGCTGCGATCGCACTAATCAGTCGCCCCATGCGATTACGGTTGTGAAAATGTTGGTCAACGATTACTTCAGGAATAAATCCCAAACCCGTTGCCATATCCACTAGGGAACGATTGGGCGTTTCTCCACTACCACCGCCAGCAATCATGTGATGCCCCATCACCGCCGCTCCTGCACTAGTACCTGCTAAGGTAAGTTGCCCCGCCCGCACCCGTTGGCGAATAATTTCCATTGCTGGCGTATCTGCCAATACGCCACAAAGACGCAGCTGATCTCCTCCTGTCAAAAACACCCCACTACAGGCTTCTAAGGATGCTTTGATCTGGGAGGCTTCACACTGTTCTCGTTCGCGGATGTCTAAAATTTCTACCTTCTGGGCACCCATTTCTTCAAAAATGCGAATATACCGACCACCGATGATGGCAGGTTCTCTAGAGGCAGATGGAATAATTGTAATATAAGCCTTACTAGCACCGGCGCGTCCAAAAAAAGTTCGTAGGATTTCGCGCCCATGAACTTTATCTTCTGCACCTCCGATAACCAGAACGGCGGTTTTAGTTGCTTGGGGTGTCCTCATTTCTAGCGATTTAGCTTGTAATTGCGGCATTTTGGTTCTCCTGTCAACAACTTCAGGTGAATTTAACAAGGTTTAGAAGCCTGATAATTTTGGCGCTTTGCAACTTTTGAGAGGACACTTTTTGGAAATTTGGAACTGGGTCAGCCACTCTCCAAATTCTCGCTTAACGCTCGCGTTGCCTCAGTCTAAACGTGTTTGTTCCCATTCCTCAAACCCAGCGCCTTGTTTTTCACCTGTCCACTTGCAGCAGGGGGCAAAATAGTCTTTAAGTGGCTAGATTCGCCCTTTTGGGTTGGGGGCGAGCAGTTAAGACTACGCTTTTTGATGAGGCTGGCTCGATGCATCCTGGAAGTTGTTAACTTGATATGATTATTAATTTAAATGTAGTTGTGACAACATTTAAACATAAATTAAGTAATTAGAAAAACTTTTGATCCCATCTAAAATCCAGGAGGTCTGGTAGTTTTAGATACTATTGATAAAGTTTAACTGGAGTTTGACCCGACTTTAGCTTGCTGATGTTTGCTAGACATTCAAATTTAAGATTAGTGTCCTCGAATACGAATAACTGTGCGCTTTGATATAGTTACGCTTTTTCCTGACTGTTTTAACTCTGTTCTCAATTCTGGGCTGCTGGGTAAAGCCTTAGCCAAACAGATTGCCGAAGTGCATCTGGTTAATCCACGGGACTTTACCACTGACAAGCACCGAAAAGTAGATGATGAACCCTACGGTGGCGGTGTTGGGATGCTAATGAAGCCAGAACCTATTTTTAGTGCTGTGGAGTCGCTGCCGATTCTACCCCGAAGAGAAGTGATTTTGATGAGTCCACAGGGTCAAGCAATTAATCAACCTCTTTTGAAAGAATTAGTGAGAAATTATGACCAGTTAGTAGTTATTTGCGGGCATTACGAAGGAGTGGATGAGAGGGTGCTACATTTAGTAACTCGTGAAGTATCTTTGGGCGATTTTATTCTGACTGGTGGGGAAATTCCAGCAATGGCTTTGATTAATGGCGTGGTGCGGCTGCTCCCAGGAACCGTAGCGAAAACGGAGTCCCTCATAGCAGAAAGTTTTGAGGAAGGGTTATTGGACTATCCTCAATATACTCGTCCTGCGAATTTTCGGGGCTTGAAAGTGCCTGATGTCTTGCTCAGTGGCAATCATGCAGCGATCGCACGGTGGCGTTACGAACAACAAATCCAAAAAACCCGCGATCGCCGCCCTGATCTCCTAGAGGAATGGAAGCAGGGGAGGCAGGGGGAGCAGGGGGAGCAGGGGAGCAGGGGAGCAGGGGGAGAATAATAATTTCTAACTCCTAACGAATGACCAATGACAAATAACAAATAACAAATGACAAAAATTCGTATTGGTAACGGCTACGATATTCACCAACTGGTGAGCGATCGCGCTTTGATTTTAGGTGGAATTCAAATCCCTCACGAACTGGGTTTGTTGGGGCACAGTGACGCTGATGTACTGACTCATGCGATTATGGATGCCATGCTTGGGGCATTATCTTTGGGGGATATTGGTCATTATTTTCCACCTAGCGATCCTCAATGGGCGGGAGCAGATAGTTTAGTACTATTAACTCAAGTACATCAACTGATTTGCGATCGGGGCTGGCAGATTGGAAATATTGACTCGGTGGTAGTAGCAGAACGCCCCAAATTAAAACCGCATATTCACAATATGCGCGATAAATTAGCGGCGATTTTAAAATTAGAACCAAATCAAATTGGCATCAAAGCTACCACCAACGAAAAATTAGGCCCTGTTGGCCGCGAAGAAGGCATTTGTGCTTATGCCGTCGTTTTACTAGTGGCTTCCGAGTAACTTTTCTTTGGAAACATCGGTAAAAATATCGAAGACTCACAAGGATTGAAATCAATGATTGATAGCGACCAACAAACCTTAACTTGGTGGGAAATTAGAGCCTTACAAGCTACAAACATAGAAGATATAGACTTTCCCGATCTTGTTGCTTTAGACAAAGAGGAACAAATTATTCTCATCGCTGAAGTCAAAGGTTTACCATGCAATTTTCAAGAAACAAAAGCCAAAAAATATGCTATTTTACGACTGATTGATTATTTGCAAGCCGCAAAAATAGTGATTCCCTTTGCCATGCTTATTGATGTGAATAAAATTCTGATTTTTAAATGGGATGGCAATAAGTTATCAGAGCCAATTATCAGCCTTAATACTGCTGATATACTCAGTGAGTATGAGCCAGATTTTCATAAAAAACAAATTTTTAATCTTTATCTTACAGGTCTGACAGAAGCCTGGATAAGTGATTTCTGCTATCACTGGAAGTCAGAAATACCGCCAGCATCGAAGGAGCTAGCAGAAATAGGTTTGTCACAGTTATTGAAAGGTGGAATTACTCAACCTTAGGTACTATAGGCAGTGATACTTTACGTAGAAACAAACTTTTTAATGAGTATTGCTAAAGGACAAGATGAACTAGTAGAAAATTTTCTGGAAAATGTACCTACCTCAATATCCTTAGCAATACCGAGCATTTGTTATGTAGAATCTTTAGCGACTTTAGAGCAAGAAGATAAATATAACCAAGATTTTATTAGCCGATTGGACATTCAAGTTAACGAGGCTGTAAGAGATGAAACTTCACAAAATGCTAAATTAGTTGTTAAATATTTGAAACAAGCTAAGATTAGCTTTCTGCAACGTACTAATGACACAAAAAAGCGTTTTGATATAGCATTAAACCAGCTTTTTACCAAAGCAGAAGAAATTCCGTTAAGAACAGAAATTATTGATGTAAGCCTTGCTAGAAATATCCTTGAAAAGCATCTTATGGATAAATTGATTATAGAGTGTATAGTTTACCATGCACGCTTACACCCAAACGAAATCAAAATATTTTTAAGCGCTAATTCCAAGGAATTTGGCAGACGTGAGGTTATAGAGGTTTTACGAGATAGTGGTATTCAGTATTTCAATAAAACTCAAAACTTCCTTGGTTGGCTACAATATCAATCAAATTAACTACACTATTCGCGTATTGAAAGTATGAAATTTTTTAGTAAAATATTTCTAGCAATTAAACATCTTTGGTTGCCAATAATTTTGACTTCAGCAACAGCACTTATACTTACCGCTTGCAACCCAGCTAATTTCAAAAGCGCAGCCGCTCAAGTACCGCAATTGGTAATTAGTATTCTTAGTGATCCCAAAACTTTTAATTATCCTCTTAGCCAAGAGTCACCAAATATTTTTGGTTTGACTTATGAAGGGTTAACTACTCAAAATCCCATAACTGGGGAAATAGAACCAGATTTAGCAGAATCATGGCAAATTTCCGATGATAAATTAAAGATTGTATTTACTCTACGAGATAATTTGAAATGGTCTGATGGACACCCATTGACAGTAGATGATGTGATATTTACTTACAACGATATTTATCTCAACGAAGCAATTCCTACCGACGTAAGAGATACGTTAAAGATTGGCGAAAAAGGTCAGTTTCCCACTGTAAAAAAAGTCGATAATCGGCGCATTGAGTTTACTGTTCCAGAACCCTTTGCACCTTTTCTAAGTAGCGCTACAGCAAATGCAATTTTACCTGCTCATACCCTTGAGAAATGGGTCAAAACAAAAGATAACGAGGGTAAATCACAGTTTTTGACAAAGTGGGGCGTTGATACTCCACCAGATCAACTAATCGTTAATGGTCCTTATAAACTAGAGCGTTACGACACCAGTCAACGTATAGTTTTTCGGCGCAACCCTTACTACTGGCGTAAAGATGTTCAAGGTAATCCCCAACCTTATATTGAACGCATAGTTTGGCAAATTGTAGAATCAACAGATACTTCCTTACTACAATTTCGTTCTGGTGGGTTAGATAATATAGGAGTATCACCGGAATACTTTTCCTTACTAAAAGTGCAAGAAAAGCAAGGTAATTTTAAAATCTATAATGGTGGTCCAAATTTTACTACAAGCTTTATGTTCTTCAATTTAAATAAAGGTAAAAGAGAAGGCAAGCCATTAGTAGATCCCGTCAAATCGCGTTGGTTTAATACTGTGGAATTTCGGCAAGCAGTAGCCTATGCAATTGACCGCCAAACGATGATTAACAACACTTTTCGCGGCTTAGGTATACTACAAGATTCGCCACTAGCTGTACAAAGCCCCTATTATTTTTCGCCTAAGGAAGGGCTAAAAGTTTACGACTATAACATTCAAAAAGCAAAGCAACTGCTAATAAAAGCAGGATTTAAATACAATGAACAAAATCAGCTATTAGATGCTCAGGGAAACCGTGTTCGCTTCACTTTACTCACAAATGCTGGTAATAAGATCCGTGAAGCAATGGGATCGCAAATAAAACAAGACTTGGGCAAAATTGGTATTCAATTAGATTTCACTCCTCTGGCATGGAATACATATACAGACAAGATTTCTAATACCTTAGACTTTGATGCTGGATTGATTGGGTTTAGTGCTGGATTAGAACCAAATGATAGTGCTAATCTTTGGTCTCCTCAAGGTGGCTCGCACCTATTTAATCAAAAACCCAATGCGGGGCAAAAGCCAATTGAAGGTTGGGAAGTTGCTCCTTGGGAAGCACAAATTGGTGAACTTTATATTAAAGGAGCAAGGGAGTTAAACGACGCAAAGCGGAAAGAAATTTATGCTCAAACGCAACAGCTATCTCAGGAATATTTACCCTTGGTTCACTTAGTAAATGTCTATTCTCTGTCAGCTGTACGTAATCGTTTTAAAGGGATCAGATTCTCTGCCCTTGGTGGTGCATTCTGGAACATTCATGAAATTAAAGTAATTGATTAGTCATTAGTTGTCTACTAACTAATGCCTAATTACAAACAACGAAGGACAAAGGACAAAAGATTAAATGACCGATGAAAAAACATTGCGATCGCTACTCGTTGCGGTTGCTAATGGTAAAGTTACGCCAGATACGGCATTAGACTCACTCAAAGACTTAACTTATGAATCTGTAGGTGAATTTGCCAAAATTGACCACCATCGCCAGCTAAGAACTGGTTTCCCAGAGGTGATTTGGGGGCCTGGTAAAACTCCCGATCAAATTTCTCAAATTATGGAGGTGATGCGTCTCCGTAATCCGGTAGTGATGGCGACTCGCATTGAACCAGCAATTTATGCCGCATTAGAATCAAAAGTTAGCGGTTTGCGATATTACGAATCGGCGCGAATTTGTGCGATCGCTCCCCCTACCATCGAACCACAATTTGGGGGTGAAATTGGCATTCTTTCGGCTGGTACTGCTGATTTACCCGTTGCTGAAGAAGCCGCCGTAACTGCTGAACTTTCTGGTTTTCGCGTCCAACGCCTCTGGGATGTCGGCGTTGCTGGGATTCACCGCTTGCTGAGTAACCGCCACCTGATTGAGTCAGCATCGGTGTTGATTGTCGTGGCGGGGATGGAAGGCGCTTTACCCAGCGTTGTTGCGGGTTTAGCAAGTTGTCCTGTGATTGCCGTACCCACCAGCATCGGTTATGGCGCAAGCTTTGGTGGTTTAGCACCTCTATTGACAATGCTTAACTCTTGTGCTGCGGGAGTAGGCGTAGTAAATATCGACAATGGTTTTGGTGCAGCAGTTTTGGCGGGACAGATTTTGCGGACTGCCGAGAAATTGCGGTTGGCATCGGCTGCATCTTGAGTTAAGACATTGAAGTTACATCCAATATTTCAGTAAATATCAGTAATTAATGTAAATAATAGACTGGCGCTGAAATTTACCATCCCTAACTTCTTAATCACCAAATATGAGCCACTACAGCGATTTTACATCTCAGTTACTTTGGCATTTGCCTGTAAATTTGACAGCATTAGCACAAACAATTACCGATCCAAACGTTTTGGGTCAGATTCAAAAAGCTTGGAGTCACTTTATACAAACAGGTCAAGTGTGGGCATTGTTGATTGGTTTAGTTATTGGCTATATCATTCGGAATCTAACTAGCTACGGTTAAAGTAATTTTGGATTTTGGATTTTAGATTTTAGATTAATCCAAAATCCAAAATCTAAAATCCAAAATTGATGCCCCTTTCCTCAAAATTTATGACCAAAGAAGAAACTTGGAGCCAGCGATTTGAATCAGCATTGCATCCAGCGATCGCTCGTTTTAATGCCAGTATAAGTTTTGATATTGAATTAATCGAATATGACCTCACTGGTTCTCAAGCTCATGCAAAAATGCTTGCTCACACGGGCATCATCTCCCCAGAAGAAGGTGAGCAACTGGTTGCAGGTTTAGAACAAATTCGCCAAGAGTACCGCCAGGGGAAATTTCAGCCCGGTATCGATGCTGAAGATGTACATTTTGCAGTTGAACACCGACTGACAGAAATTGTCGGCGATGTTGGTAAAAAGCTGCATACGGCGCGATCGCGTAATGACCAAGTTGGGACTGATACCAGACTCTACCTCCGCGACCAAATCCAACAAATCAAAAGCGAATTGCGGGAATTTCAAGGTGTTTTACTGGATATAGCTGAAAACCACGTTGAAACCCTGATTCCTGGTTATACTCATCTACAACGCGCCCAACCTGTGAGTTTAGCTCACCATCTCTTGGCATACTTTCAAATGGCGCAACGCGACTGGGAACGCTTAGGAGATGTTTCTCGGCGCGTCAATATCTCACCTTTGGGGTCCGGTGCTTTAGCGGGAACTACTTTCCCCATTGACCGCCATTACACAGCCAAATTATTGAATTTTGACGATATTTATGCTAATAGCCTCGATGGAGTGAGCGATCGCGATTTTGCGATCGAATTTTTGTGTGCTGCTAGCTTGATTATGGTTCACCTCAGCCGCCTTGCAGAAGAAGTCATTCTTTGGTCATCTGAAGAATTTCGCTTTGTCACCCTCAAAGATAGCTGTGCTACGGGTTCCAGTATTATGCCCCAAAAGAAAAATCCCGATGTCCCAGAATTGGTGCGGGGGAAAACAGGACGTGTATTCGGTCATCTCCAGGCGATGTTAGTGATCATGAAAGGGCTACCCCTGGCATATAACAAAGACTTACAAGAAGATAAAGAAGGTCTATTTGATAGTGTTAACACAGTCAAAGCCTCTCTAGAAGCAATGACGATTTTGCTCAGGGAAGGCTTAGAATTTCGTACTCAACGTTTAGCATCAGCGGTGACGGAAGATTTTTCTAATGCTACCGATGTAGCAGATTATCTGGCAGCACGGGGCGTTCCTTTTCGGGAAGCTTACAACCTTGTGGGTAAGGTGGTCAAAACTAGTATTGCCGCAGGTAAACTCCTAAAAGATTTGAAATTGTCAGAGTGGCAAGAACTACATCCGGCATTTGCAGCAGATATTTATGAGGCGATCTCCCCCCGTCAAGTTGTGGCAGCCCGCAACAGTTACGGTGGTACTGGCTTTGTACAGGTAAACAAAGCACTCATCGCCGCCCGCGCTCAAATTGCTCAATAGAGGGACTGGGGAGATAAGAAGATAAACAAAACTCCTAACTCTTGTACAGACGCGATTAATCGCGTCTCTACTTTTAACTCCTAACTCCTAACTCCTAACTCAGCACTCAGCACTCAGCACTCCTAACGCCCAATCCCCAAAAATAAATAAGGGCGTACAAATAAATGTGCGCCCCAAAAGGTAAATAACCCAAACAATAAGGATTTAGGCAAGCAGCTTAGTCAGTGTCAGCTGCTGTTGCTGCGCCTTCTTCTTCTTCACTCTTTGGTGGTCTTTGTTGGAACCTTCTCTGCATTCTTCCTGTCGTAGTCCGTTTACGAAACTTTCTGGCATACGCCTGGTTACGTAGCGCCTTTTCTTTTTTCGGGTTACGGCGCTTGGCCATGTTCACCTCTATTAATAAACAACAAAAAAGTAGTAACTAGGCATCACGTAGGCAATATTAGCTACCAATATTATTGATATACTTTTAGCCTAGTGCAGCAATAAATACGCTTTAAACAGTGTACTAGTCTATCGCATTATACTTAACTTTGTCAATAAAAATTCTAATTATTCCCGCCAGCAAGACTAAAAATATCTTTTCTTAGATTCCAATCTGTCAAAGAGATTGTAAATTAACTCATTAGTTGTTGTTCTTGAAACCAACCAATATTATCAAGAAATAATTAAAGAGTCAGTTATCAAAACTTAGGAGGCATAGCTTATGAATTCAGAATTTTGGATTTTGACTTATTATTGACATTATTTTTTTAATGTGTACTGAGAGAAGTCGGGGATCTGAGTATCTCGATTTTCACAACTCATTTAGGATTGCTATATAAAGTGAGAATTTACCTGATTCAAAACATCTCATGTATATATAAATACAGTGCTTCTATTAAAACTTGATGTTAGAATTGATAATATTCTACGTAAATCGTGAGAATAAAATCTCAAGCCACAAACATTTTTGTATAAAACAAAACTCAACAAAAACTTTATTAGTTGAGCTTATGTAAGTGGTAGGGAACTATAGAATACAACACATAAATTTTGAAGATTGAACGTTATTGCTTTTTTTCCGGCAGCTGTCGAGTCCACACGTAGCTTATGGCGTATTGGACAAACAGTATTGGGTATAATATTTCGTCATCCCATTACTGGCACTAGTATCATCCCAATTTTACCCGATGGTCGGATTGTACTGATCCGGCGGCGCGATAATGGTCTTTGGTCATTACCTGGAGGGATTGTTGATTGGGGAGAAGATATTCCCAATACAGTCCGCCGGGAATTGATGGAGGAAACGGGGCTAGAATTGGTGACAATTAACCGTTTGGTAGGAGTTTACTCTGCACCAGACCGCGATCCCAGAATTCATTCAATTTGTATTGTGGTTGAAGCCGAGGTACATGGGACAATGGAGATTCAAGACACCTTAGAAGTCATGGAAATCCAAGCTTTCTCTCCCAGTTTACTACCTTCAGGACGGATGTCTCACGACCATACTCGGCAGTTGCAAGACTACTTGAATGGCTTGACAACATTGGCATAACAATATTTTTTCATTAGTCATTAGTCATTAGTCCTTTGTCATTTGCCGCCAAAGTTATGATCTCACGAAGCCTTGGCTCACATTTTCACATTTCTCTCTTTGTAATTTATCCAGAACTAGTTAATAATGACCAATAACCAATGACTAATGACTAATGAGTATTTATTATGGTGCTAAAAGTTAACTACTAAATAAAATGGATACACTATTCCGTAACTCCCGGAGAAAGCTCTCTCAAGGGTTACTATTCTGGCGTGAAGTCGGTGAAAAAACTCCTATAATTTTTTTACATGGTGCTTGGAATGAAAGCAGTCAATGGTTATCTGTGATGGAGTCCCTTGCACAAGATTTTCATTGTTTTGCACCTGATTTGTTAGGGTTTGGTGAATCAGAAAATCCTAATATCCACCATTCGATAGATTTACAAGTTGAGTGTTTAGCTGAATTTTTGCAAGCTGTGAAGCTAGAAAAAGTATATTTAGTGGGGCATTCTCTTGGGGGTTGGATTGCTGCTAGCTATGCTTTAAAATATCCAGAGAAAGTTAATGGTGTGGTTCTGCTAGCACCGGAGGGCGTAGAGATAGCAGGACAAGAAGAGTATTGTCTGAAGATGCGGCGATTATTGAATTATCCACCACTAATAGTTAAGTTGTTGCGATCGCTAACTCCCTTAACTAAAATCTTAGGTTGGCATGAAAAAATTGCACAAGACTTGCAGCTGCGTCAAGCGCTATTACCGTACCCCATAGGTTGCCAGTTACTTTTCAAACGGCGACAAGTAGAAATTGAGGCGGAATTACTGCAAAAGCAGCTTTACATGATAGATGTCCCAGTTTTTATTTTACAAGGTGGCCAAGATACACCAGATGCTTTAGCCAAGAGCCGGGTTTATGCTCAACTGATTCCAAAAGTCGAGTTAAAAATTATTCCCCATGCTGGCAATGATTTACCAGAATCTTGTGCTGGGGTTGTAGCGAGTGAAATTCAGGAGTTTATTCAAGGTATTTTAAAAAGCCATAATTTCAACGAATTAAACTAGCTCATTAAGAGTTTGTTGCCAATCCACTACACATATTCCTTCGCTCTCAAACCGTGATATGTGTTAGAAACAGATATAGCTCTTTGATAGCTTCCAACACTCAAAATATTGGACAGTGGAGAAGATTTTTCTTCAATCAACGCATCGATTATTGCCCTAACTTTGAGAAGATCCACTAAAGAAAGGGCAGCGAGTTGTTGCATAATTACATAAAGCGATGATGTTTTGGGCATAACTTCATTATGGGTAAACTTCTATCTTCATTTTATTCCATCTGTGCTATCACCCATTACTATTTCCCGCATTCCCAAAAAAATTAAATTTTGTTCTACAAGCAAAGATGCTGTAATTTCAGGATATAAAGCTTGCAGATAGTTTAATAATAAAGTGCGATCGCCCCCTTTAATTGCAATTTTCCCATTAGGAAATAAATCCCACCACGCCTCAATAAAATCTTTGATTCCAGCTAATATTGTATAAATTACTCCGCTTTGAATTGCTTCTGTTGTATTAAGCGCAAAACGTGGTGGTAGAGACGGAAAAATTTGCATTTCCACTAATGGCAATTGTCCTGTTTGTTGACCAAGAGTTGCAAATTGCAAACCTAATCCCGGCAAAATTGCACCTCCAACTAGACACTCATTAGCATCCGCAGCCGTGAAAGTTAGCGCCGTCCCAGCATCAATTACCAACATCGGAAAACCCCAAGTTTTTGCCGCACCCCACAAAGCTAAAGCGCGGTCAATTCCTAGTGTGGGATACACTGCTTTTAGTGGTATTTCGTCTAAGGTAATAACGCGAATGTTGGGATAACTTTGCCAAATAGCAGTTTGGCTGGGAACAACCGAGGCGAGGAGAAGAGGACATGGGGGCAGAGAAACAAAAGTGCAAAGGGGTGGAGTATTTGTGAGAAAATTACTTTGATGATCGGGTGGAGAAATTGCCAGTAATAAATCATCTAAGGTTTGACATTCAGCTAGATGTTGGATGGCAGACTCAGGAAGATAGTCGATATCCCAAGCTGAGTAAAGTCTCTCGCCAATAAACAATGCCCAATGCAGCCGAGAATTACCAATTTCCAAGGCTAGCCAAATTTCCTCTCTGTACCTCTGTGATTTCACACTTTTAACTTTTTTAAGTCAACTATAGGCTTTTTAATAAAAATTAACATTCAAGCCGTGTCACAATAAAAGAAGAGGAACAAATACTCATTGTGTTAAGGAGGGAGTTATGGTAGCGCTCACCGAAAAAACTGAAAAACGGCTCACCATACAGACTGTAGAGATTGCTCAAGAGACGACGGCTATTCGCTCTTTGGATTGGGATCGCGATCGCTTCGATATTGAGTTTGGTCTGCAAAACGGTACTACTTATAACTCGTTTCTCATTCGCGGGGAGCAGACTGCCTTAGTTGATACCTCTCACGAAAAGTTTCGTCAACTATACTTCGATACGCTGACCGGACTAATCAACCCAACAGAGATTGATTATTTAATTATCAGTCACACTGAGCCAGACCATAGCGGTTTAGTTAAAGATTTGCTGCTTATGGCTCCAGAAATTACTGTTGTTGGTTCTAAGGTGGCGATTCAGTTTCTGGAAGATTTCGTACATCAGCCATTTAAACGGCGGATTGTGAAAAATGGCGATCGCTTAAATTTGGGCAACGATCATGAATTTGAATTCGTAATTGCTCCCAATTTACACTGGCCGGATACCATTTTCAGCTTCGACCACAAAACCAAAATTCTCTACACCTGCGATGCTTTTGGGTTGCACTATTGCTCAGATAGCACCTTTGATGAAAACTTAGCAGCGATCGCAGAAGACTTTCATTACTACTACGATTGTTTGATGGGGCCGAATGCCCGATCGGTTTTGTCAGCCCTGAAGCGGATGGCGGAACTGAAAACCATCGACATGATTGCCACAGGACACGGCCCGTTATTATCTCACAATGTTGAGGAATTAGTTGGACGTTATCGCACTTGGAGCCAAAGCCAAGCCAAGCCAGAAACAACGATTGGCATATTTTACGTTTCCGAATACGGATATAGCGATCGCCTCGCCCAAGCAATTGCCAACGGTATCGGTAAAACTGGTGTCGCCGTGGAAATTGTCGATTTGGGATCGGAAGTCGATTTACAAGAACTGCGGGAACTAGTGAGCCGTTGTGCTGGGCTAATTGTTGGTCTACCTCCGGCTTCTGGCGCTGCGAGCATCCAAGCTGCACTTAGCACAGTTTTAGGATCTGCTAAAGAAAAGCAAGCGATCGGCGTATTTGAAACCGGCGGTGGCGATGATGAACCGATAGATCCTTTGGTGAGTAAATTCCGCAATTTGGGTTTGACAACAGTTTTTCCAGCGATTCGGATTAAACAAACACCCACAGAAAACACTTATAAGTTGTGTGAAGAAGCCGGTACAGACTTGGCTCAATGGGTAACACGCGATCGCAGCATCAAAGTCATGAAATCTCTTGGTGCTGACTTAGATAAAGCACTAGGTAGAATTAGCGGCGGATTATATATTATTACGGCCAAAAAAGGCGATGTTTCCAGTGCGATGTTAGCCTCTTGGGTTGCTCAAGCTAGCTTTAAACCCTTGGGATTTTCTATTGCAGTCGCCAAAGATCGAGCAATTGAATCACTCATGCAAGTAGGCGATCGCTTTGTTCTCAACATCTTAGAAGAAGGCAATTTCCAACCATTAATGAAACACTTTTTGAAACGGTTCGCCCCTGGTGCCGATCGTTTTGAAGGAGTGAGAACCCAGCCAGCCGAAAATGGTGCGCCCATCCTCAACGATGCCCTCGCCTACATGGAATGCGAAGTCATCAGTAGAATGGATTGCGGCGACCATTGGGCAGTATACAGCA
>NZ_JABXKI010000298.1:0-15321 GCF_017115095.1 Nostoc sp. NMS4
GATGCAATTCTTCTATTTTAGAAATATTAGTTTTTTCCAAATTAATCACTCCTAATACCATTTCTTTGCAAGGCTGCGCCAAATTTTCTTTCTTTCTTTCTTTGTGTCCTTAGCGCCCTTTGCGGTTCGTTCCTCATATAGTTTGGCGCATCTTCATACAGAATTGGTATAACTTCTAAATTTTAACTAAATTAACTGCTAGTCAATTGAGTCCAATAGCGGTCGTAAACCTCTTCAAATTCTCCTACAGGAGTAACACGTTCACAATTTTTTAAAAGTGACTCTGGCGGAAACAAATTAGCATTGTTTTGGATGATTTTTGGTAATTGTTCAAATCCGGCATTATTCGGCGTAGAAATATTTAGGCGTTGAGTGATTTGGGCTGCGATTTCTGGTTGCAAAATCATGTTAATCCAGGCATAGGCTCCAGCTTGGTTGGGGGCTGTTTTGGGAATTACAATAGTGTCTGTCCATAATGAAGAACCACTGCGAGGAATCACATATTTGAGTTTAGGGTTTTCTTGAGAGATTTTTACTGCATCTGCTGAATAACACATTGCTAGTAGTAAATCTCCTGCCAGAATTTGATTTTGCCAAGCGTCGGTGTCAAAACGGGCGATCGCAGGTTTTAGCACCTTCAACTTTTCATAAGCTTGTTTGATTTCCTGTTCATTTTTTGAGTTGTAAGAATAACCGAGCATTCGTAAAGTTGCACCCATCACTTCTCGAACATCATTGAGCAAAGTCATTCGCTGATTAAGTTGCTCTTTGTTTTGCCAAAGATAATCCCAATCTTGTGGTGCATTTTTGATTTTTTCAGAATTATAAAGTAAACCTGTTGTCCCCCAGTTAAAAGGGATACTGTAGCGGTTATTGCGGTCATAACTAGGATTCTGAAATCTGGGAAATAAATTCTCTAGACCGATTAAGCGATCGTGATTTATTTCTGTTAACAAACCTTTGTCTACCATCTTTTGCACCATGTAATCAGATGGGTTGATAATGCTGTAAGTGCCACCGCCTCCAGCTTGCAATTTAGCCAGCATAACATCATTGGAATCGTACACATCTGCTAGCACTTTCATGCCAGTTTGGGCGCTAAAAGTTTTCAGTAATTGGTTGTCAGTATATTGTGTCCAAGTAAAGATATAAAGTTGGTCGCGCTGACCATTGGTATTAGAATTAGCACGTACTTCAGCCAGTCTCCAGCCACAACCAGCTAAAGATAAGCTAGAAAGCGCTGCCACTCCTTTTAAAAATTCGCGTCTGTTAGTCATTAAGTTAATAGTCAATCATCTTTTGTGTTGTTGCAAATTGATTTTAGATATGCCTTTAATTGGAGTGTCCATAGGTAGTTTAAAGATTAACTTAAGTGTATCTAACTGTGCAACTTTTAATAAGTTACTGCTGTTAGTTAGTTTTAGGCACGCTTTTTTATCAAGCTTGAGTTATAAAAATTAACAAACGAGCGATCGCCAAATTATCAACGAAACTCAGTCTGACAAGCCCAACTGCACTTCTGTACTAGCAAAAATAACAGGGTTTGTCCTTACCTTACCAGTTAAAACTGTAACAGGAGTTAAGGAGGAATCATCTAAATGTCTAATTGGCAAAACTTTCGCTCTTTGTGGCAGGGAGTTCGATATTGTCTGATTTTCTTGGCTGCTTTATGGTTGAGTTTAGGAGTTCCAGGTTGCAGTTTTTCCCCACCCAATTCTCAAACCTCTTCATCTCCTCAGCCCACCCAAATCAAGCCGACTGTACAACGCTTTGACGGCATCACAATTAACTTTCTCAGTCAGGCTGATATCTCTCCGGTTGCAATTAAGCCCCATATCTCCAAATTTGAATCACAAACTGGCGCAAAGGTTAATCTGATTAATGTCCCACATCAGGATATACACAAGACTCTCTGGAAAGATTGGTCTAGTGGTGCTTCTAAGTATGATGCAGCAACTTTAGTTTCTCCGTGGATGACAGATTTTGCTAAGGCGGGCTATCTAGAAAACCTAACACAGCATGTCCAGAGTGATACTGCCCTACAATGGGATGATGTTGCACCCTTCTTCCAAAACTTCAGCGCTACTTACCAGGGACGAACATACGCAATTCCTCTGGATGGCGACTTTCATATAGCTTATTATCGTAAAGACCTCCTAGAACAGGCAAAATTAGAACCGCCTAGTACTTGGGAAGAGTATTTAGCGATCGCCAAGCGATTTCACGGAAAAGACCTGAATGGCGATGGTCAACCTGACTATGGATCTTGCATTGACAGAACTTTTAATGGGACAAATGCAGCTTATTTCTTTTGGTCAATAGTCAGTCCGTTTCTTCAGAGTCAGGGAACTGCCCAAGGGACATTTTTTGAGCCACAGACAATGAAACCCTTGGTTAATAATCAAGCCTTTGCTAGAGCATTAGACATTTCCAAACAAGAAAGGGATTATGGATCTCCTCAAGGGACAACCCAACGCGACGTTGCCAAAGAATTATTTATTAGAGGACGATGTGCCCTCAGTGTTTATTGGGGTGATATTGGCACTATAGCAATTAATCCAGCTATTTCTAAAGTCATTGACAAGGTTGGTGCAACCATTACCCCAGGTACAACCCAAGTCCTCGATCGCAAAACTGGCAAGTTAGTCGCCTGTGATAAGTTTACCTGTCCCTACAATATTGAAGGAATCAATCATGCTCCTTATGCTGCTGGTGGTGGGTGGGTTGGTGTTGTCAATGCCAAAGCCAATTCTAAAGTTAAGGACGCAGCATACTCGTTTATCTCCTTCATCAGTCAACCGGCACAATCAAATGTCGATGTTACGATTGGCGACACAGGCTTCAACCCCTATCGCATTTCCCAATTTAATAACCAAGAAGCCTGGATCAAGGCGGGTATGACATCTGATGCTGCCAGTAAATATTTGGGTGGGATTAGCGTTAGTCTGAACAGTCCTAATATGGTTTTGGATTTACGCATTCCCCAAAATCAACGCTATCAAACAGAACTGCTGGGGTCAGTTTTGATTGATTTCTTAACCGACAAGATAACTCGTGAAGAAGCAATACAACGAATTGAAAAAGGCTGGGAGCAGATTACAAACGAGGTTGGGCGTGAATCTCAACGCACCGCTTATCGTGCCAGCCTGGGGCTAACTCCATAAGCAGATTTGTTCACCTTGCAAGCTATTGGTAAGACAAAAATATTAAGAATTACGTACAAGTACGTAATTCATTCTGTACTTTGCTTCCCTGAAAGGGCGTTCTGACTCCTGAATTCTATTCATAAATTTAGGGGTTTCAAACCTATGATTTTTTTCTTTTAACTTTTGCCTTATTTGGTTATTAGCAGTTAAAACAGTGGCAGTATTTTTGGATTTATAACTCCAAGGAGTAATTATAAAATGTCCACTTGGCAAAACTTTCGCTTTCTGTGGCAGCGAGTTCGCTATGGCCTAATTTTCTTGGCTGCTTTATGGTTTAGTATAGGGGTTCCAGGTTGCAGTTTCTCCCCACCCAATTCTCAAACAACTTCATCTCCTCAACCCACTCAGATTAACCCGACTGTACAACGCTTTGATGGTGTGACGGTGAATGTCATTACCCATGATGAAGCAATTTATACGGGAACTAAACGACATATTGCTGAGTTTGAATCGCTAACTGGAGCGAAGATCAATCTAACAGGTATTCCCTTTAAAAATCTCTACACTATATTGCAAAATAACTGGTCTGGTAACAATTCAAAATATGATATGGCAGTTATCTTGCCTCAATGGTTAATTGACTTTATCAATGCTGGCTATTTGGAAGATTTAACTACACAAGTGAAGACTGATAATGCTTTGCAGTGGTCAGATATTGCTCCAATTTTTCGGAATGTGAGTGCGACTTATAAAGGGCGGATCTACAGTATTCCCTTAGATGGCGATTTTCACATGGTTTATTACCGTACCGATCTGTTAAAAGAAGCTGGTTTAACGCCTCCAGAAACGTGGGATCAGTATTTGGCGATCGCTAAACGGTTTCACGGCAAAGACCTAAATAACGACGGTAAACCAGACTATGGCTCTTGTATTTCTAAGCGCGCTCATGAGAATAGTACAAGTATGTTGATATCTATTGCTACTCCTTTTTTACAATCTCAGGGAACAGCACAAGGGGCATTTTTTGACCCAGACACGATGCAGCCTCTAGTGAACAATCCAGCTTTTGCCAAAGCACTAGATATTTACAAACAAACGATGGATTATGGAATTCCCCAAGATCAGAATCTGGGTGGTTCTAAAGCGAGAGAATTATTTATCACTGGCAGGTGTGCTATGACCATTGATTGGGGCGATGTCGGGCTTCTAGCTATCGATCAAGCCGTGTCTAAAGTTATGGAT
Source organism: Nostoc sp. NMS4 (assembly GCF_017115095.1). Classification (GTDB taxonomy): domain Bacteria; phylum Cyanobacteriota; class Cyanobacteriia; order Cyanobacteriales; family Nostocaceae; genus Nostoc. Next base: position 4,389 of record NZ_JABXKI010000298.1, read on the forward strand.
AAAGTCGGTGCTGTCATCACTCCAGGCGCAACTCAAATCCTCGATCGCAAAACCAACAAATTGGTTGCTTGCGATAAGTTTACCTGTCCATACTCTATTGATGGTGTCAATCACGCGCCTTATGCTGCTAATGTCGGCTGGACTGGTGTGATTCATGCTAAGGCAGCATCAAAGGTGCAGGATGCCGCATACTCGTTTCTCTCATATATGAGTCAACCTGCTCAGTCTAATGTAGATGTGACTATCGGCACAACGGGCTTCAATCCCTATCGAATTTCTCAATTTGAAAACTCAGATCCTTGGATAAAAGCAGGGCTGTCGTCTGAAGCTGCCAACAACTATCTGGCAGCGATTGGGGTCAGCTTAAACAGCCCGAACATCGTTTTGAATTTGAGCATTCCCCATAATCAGCAATATCAATTTGAAGTCCTCGATGCAGCTGTATCTGATTTTTTAGCGAACAAACTCACCACAGAGAAAACTATGCAGCAAATTCAACAAGGATGGGAGCAAATTACCAACAAAGTGGGGCGTGAGTCTCAACGCGCAGCCTACCGTGCCAGCCTGGGGCTATGAGGGGGAAAAGGGGGCATGGGGCATTGGGCAGAAGTTCTTTAATTTTGAATTTTGAATTGATTGCTCCCTGCCTCTTTTTCAATCCAGCTGTTCATTTCACAAATGAAGTGGGCATCTTAAAAATAATTGAGTAAAAATGATCTCGAACATGACTTGTAATACACTGCCAATATAAGTAGCTTGAGACTGTAAAAGGAGCCACGCTAGTGCGAAATTGGAACCTCAGCACAAAAATTATTGCTTCCTATTCAGTGCTAATCGCGGTAATGGCTGGAACAATAGCTTCGGGGATGTATTGGCAGTTGTACTCTAGTCAACGGCAAGCAATCCGTAATCGTCTTTTGGCGGTTGTCAGTCTAGCTGTTCCACAAATCGATAGTGATTATCACGGATTGATTGTTAAACCAAGCGATCGCACCTCAGCATTTTACAAAATTAATCAAGATAGACTTGTAGCAATTCAAGCAACCAGTAAAGATATTTTACGTATCTATACGGTACGCCAGCAACCAAATAAAAAATTTGTCTATGTTTTAAACTACGACCCTGCCGATCAAGGCAAAGGTGTATTGATTGGTATGGATTACACAAAGTCATTAGATGATTTGTATGCAGCCGTTGCCCATAATGCACCATTTGTTGAGCAGGAATTTCACCAAACTACAAATGGCGAAATCCTTCTTTACGGCTATGCCCCAATTAGTAATCTCCAGGGTCGGGTGAATGGATTCTTAGTGGTTGAACTGGATGCAAGTTCTGTAGTACGCCAGGAAATTCGGGTTGCCGGATTTGCTCTAGTAACTTTTTTCGCTGTGTTGTTATTGACGGTATTTTTCGTGCGTTGGCTATCGCGATCGCTGGTAGTGCTACCCATTTTACAACTCAATAGCGCCGCCAAGCAATTAGAGACGGGGAATTGGAATGCCACTCTACCAAGCAATCGCACTGATGAGCTTGGAGAACTCTCCGCATCTTTTAACAGCATGGCTAAACAGTTGCAAACATCCTTTGCCACCTTAGAACAAAAGGTAGAAGAACGGACACTACAACTAGCAGAGGCCAAAGAAAAAGCCGATACTGCCAACCTTGCCAAGAGCGAGTTCCTGGCTAACATGAGCCATGAACTGCGAACCCCACTCAATGGCATCCTGGGCTATGCCCAAATTCTCCAAGATGGTGAAAAAACGTTAACAGAACGAGCTAAAAAAGGTGTAGATATCATCTATCAGTGCGGCAATCATTTGCTTAATCTGATTAATGATATCCTTGACCTCGCCAAAATCGAAGCCCGGAAATTGGAATTGTATCCTGATGATGCCTATTTCCCGGCACTTTTAGAAGGCATTGCGGAGATGATGCGCGTGCGTGCGAGTCAAAAAGGAATTTCCTTTACCTATCAACCTGATTCTAATTTACCTGTTGGCATTACAGTCGATGAAAAACGCCTCCGCCAAGTGTTGATTAACTTATTGGGCAATGCGATTAAGTTTACTGACGAAGGCGGAGTTACATTTCGCGTTAAAACTCACAAACTGGAAACTGCAAGCTATCAAATTCGCTTTGAGGTTGAAGATACAGGTGTCGGGATATCGCCAATTGGACTCACAAAAATCTTCCAACCCTTTGAACAAGTGGGTGATGTGAAGAAACAAGGAGAAGGTACTGGATTAGGACTAGCAATCAGTCTGCAAATCGTTTCTCTGATGGGTAGCAACCTAAATGTGGACAGCAAGCTTGGACAAGGTAGCACCTTTTGGTTTGAGGTTGAACTTCCCGAAGCTCAAGAATGGGCAGCAAGTCTGCGAACAACTAAGCAAGGGAAGATTGTCGCATTTGAAGGCAGCAAGCGCCAGCTACTGGTAGTCGATGACCGTTGGGAAAATCGGTCAGTTTTGGTAAGTTTACTGGAACCTTTGGGTTTTGCAGTGATTGCCGTCAGCAACGGTAGAGAAGGATTGGATAAGGCCAAGGAGATTCATCCTGACCTGATTATTACAGATTTGATGATGCCAGAGATGGATGGCTACGAGATGTTGCGACAGTTGCGACAGATTCCTGAGTTGCAGAATGTTCCAGCGATCGCTTCTTCAGCTAGTGTATTTGAAAGTAACCAAAATGAGAGTATCACAGCTGGAGCCGATGCTTTTTTACCCAAGCCTGTAGAAGCCCCAGCCCTGTTGAAGTTGTTGGAAAAATACCTGAATCTAAAATGGATTTATGACCAAAATTCCATTGCTGTAGAGCCGATGAAAGCCAACTCAGAGGCAATATCTTCATCCACCCCAGATGAGATTGTCCCGCCGACTGAGAAGGTTTTGTCACAGTTGCACACATTGGCGTTGCAGGGACGCTTGATGGCCATTGAGCAACAGCTAAAAACTTTGGAAAAAACAGATGAGCAATACCAACCATTTGTGAAAGCAGTACGTGAGTATGCAGATAATTTCCAGACTGAAAAAATCCGAGCATTCATTGAACAGTATCTTCCCTAATCGAAGGAGATGAGGGAGACAAGGGAGACAAGGAGATAAACAAAACTCCTAACTCTTGTACAGACAAAGATTTTTCGCGTCTCTACTCCTAACTCCTAACTCCTAACTCCTAACTCAGCACTCATAACACCTAATCCCCATTTTTGCTATGACAGCATTCTCTAGTACTTCCATTACATTTAACAATCCTGTTACCGACCTGCTTGACAATGGTATTATCCTGATTGTCGATGATGTGCCAAATAATTTGAAAGTGCTTTCAGATACCTTAGCCAATGCTGGTTTTGAAGTTGCGATCGCTACGAGTGGTGAAAGTGCGCTACAGCAATTGGAACATACTCCAGTCTCTTTGATTTTACTGGATGTGATGATGCCGGGGATGGATGGCTTTGAAACCTGTCAGCGCATCAAAGCCAATCTGAAAACCCGAAATATTCCAATTATCTTTATCACGGCGCTTTCTGAATCGGTGAATAAAGTCACAGGTTTTGAGTTAGGAGCCATTGACTACATCACCAAACCGTTTCAACAAGGTGAAGTTTTAGTACGGGTGCGAACTCATCTTAAACTTAATCAATTGAGCCAGTCTCTTGAAGCCAGAAATACAGAATTGCAACAACTCACCCAGCAACTAGAGCAACGAGTTACTGAACGAACTCAGGAATTATTTACATCGATTGAAACTCTTAAACAAACTCAACAATTGATGCGCTTAGTATTTGATACTATTCCCCACTGGGTAGGCTGGAAAGATATCAATTCAGTTTATTTGGGCTGTAATCAAAGTTTGGCTAATGCACTAAATTTAAGTTCACCTGATGAAATTGTCGGTAAAAATGACTATGATTTACTGATAAGCAAAGAAGAATCCGATTGGTATCGTGTGTGCGATCGCCGTGTCATGGAGTCTGGTCAAGCAGAACTCCATATAATTGAACAATGGCAACGAGCGGATGGTCAACAAATTTGGTTGGATACGAGCAAGATACCTTTACGCGATGCCAAGGGAAATGTGTTCGGCATTTTATTAGTGACAGAAGACATTACCGAACGTCAGTTAGCACAAGAAGAACTCAAACAACAAAAACAAAATCTAGAAGAAGCACTAGTAGAACTTCAAGGTACTCAAGTGCAATTGGTGCAAAGTGAAAAAATGTCGGCACTGGGAAATCTTGTGGCGGGGGTGGCACATGAAATTAATAATCCTGTTGGTTTCTTGGGTGGTAATATTCAACCTGCTTTAGATTATATCAAGGATATATTTGGCTTAATTGATTTGTATCAACAGGAATATTCTAATCCTAGTGGAATAATTGTAGATGAAATCGAAGCAATTGACCTTGATTACATCCGCGAAGATTTACCTAAGTTAGTTGGTTCTATGCGAGAAGGTGTGAAGCGAATTCGGGATATTAGTACTTCCTTACGAACCTTCTCTCGTGCTGATAGCGATCGCCCCGTTGCCTGTAATATTCATGATGGCATCGATAGCACCATTTTAATCCTCAAACATCGCCTTAAACCTTCAGAAACCCGCCCAGAAATTCAAGTTATCAAAGAATATGGTCAGCTACCATTAGTAGAATGCTTTGCTGGGCAATTGAATCAGGTATTTATGAATATTCTGGCAAATGCTATTGATGCTTTGGAAGAGTCAAATATTGGACGTGATTTTGAAGAGATAAAAGTCAATCCAAACTGGATTAAAATCATTACTAAAATTAGTGATAACAAGCAAAAAGTAATTATTAATATTAAAGATAATGGTAAAGGAATGAATGAAGAAGTCAAATCAAAAGTATTTGACCATTTATTTACTACAAAAGCCGTGGGTAAAGGCACTGGATTAGGATTAGCGATCGCTCGGCAAATCGTCGAAGAAACCCATTGCGGAAAATTGAGTTTTAATTCGGTTATCGGTGAAGGTACGGAGTTTATAATTGAAATCCCACTGTAATTTTTAGCTGTTTTTGGTAAACAACTTCAGACATCTGGGAATACTAAATCTGGAAGTCTTAAAGATTTAGCAGTATGGTTAATACAAAAGTCAATATTCCTGGATACAAGATTAGCGAAGAACTCTACAATGGTTCTAGAACCATTGTTTATCGAGGATATCGAGAGACTGACTCATTACCTGTAGCGATCAAACTACTGAAAAATCCTCATCCGAGTTTCAGCGAACTCTTATCGTTTCGGAATCAGTACACCATCGCTAAAAATCTTAACTCACCGCTAATCGTTCAAACTTATAGTCTCCAAGCCTACCAAAACGGCTATGCGCTGGTAATGGAAGACTTTGGGGGAATTTCTCTGAAAAATTATTTTACCTCACCAGAGAGACGATATATCGCTTCTCTACAAGAGTTTTTAGAAATTGCGATCGCACTGTGCAATAGCTTAGATATATTATATCACGAGCGGATTATTCACAAAGATATAAAACCTAGCAATATTCTCATTAATCCCGAAACAAAAGAAGTTAAATTAATCGACTTTAGTATTGCATCTTTATTGCCACGGGAAACCCAAACCCTAATCAATCCCAATGTGTTAGAAGGGACACTGGCTTATATTTCTCCAGAACAAACAGGTAGAATGAATCGGGGAATTGACTACAGAACCGATTTTTATTCAGTTGGTGTGACATTCTATGAGTTACTAACCGGAAATTTACCTTTTGCGTCAAAAGATCCAATGGAATTGGTGCATTGTCATATTGCAAAACAACCACCAATTTTAAGCAATAGAGAAGAGATTCCCCAAGTTATTTGTGATATCGTGATAAAATTGATGGCAAAAAATGCCGAAGATAGATATCAAAGTGCCTTGGGACTAAAGTTTGATTTAGAAAATTGTTTACATCAGCTACAAGTTTCTGGTGAAATTCAGAGTTTTGAAATTGGGCTTAGGGATGTGTGCGATCGCTTCATTATCCCCGATAAACTCTATGGACGAGAAACAGAAGTAGAAACCCTACTCCAAGCATTTGAGAGAGTTAGCCTTGGCGCAACAGAAATGATGTTGGTAGCAGGTTTTTCGGGTATTGGTAAAACTGCGGTTGTCAACGAAGTTCATAAACCAATTGTGCGGCAACACGGTTATTTTATCAAAGGTAAATATGACCAATTTCAACGGAATATTCCCTTTAGTGCATTTGTCCAAGCCTTTCGGGATTTAATGGGACAATTGTTAACAGAAAGTGATGCCCAGATTCACCAATGGAAAAACCAAATATTAGAGGCTGTGGGAGAAAATGGACAAGTAATTATTGAAGTCATCCCCGAATTATCCAGAATTATTGGCGAACAACCACCCGCCATAGAATTATCAGGAACTGCGGCACAAAATAGATTTAATTTATTGTTTCAACAATTTACCCAAGTTTTTACCAGCGCTGAACATCCATTAGTGATATTTTTGGATGATTTGCAATGGGCAGATTTGGCATCACTGAAGTTAATACAGCTTTTAATGGCTGATACAGGTCATCTTTTTTTAATTGGTGCGTACCGTGATAACGAAGTCAACCCAGCACATCCATTAATGTTGACTTTGAGTGAAATTGAAAAAAATCAAGCAAAAAATAATACGATTACTTTAGCACCATTAAATCAAGAGCAAGTCAATCAAATAGTTGCTGATACACTCAAATGCCCCGAAAATTTGGCATGGAATCTTTCTCAATTAATTTATCAGAAAACTCAAGGTAATCCGTTTTTTGCAACACAGTTTCTCAAAGCATTGCATCAGGAAAATCTGATTAAATTCACTCCCCCAACTTACCGAGACGGGTCTACAGGAGGGTGGCAATGTGATATTACACAAGTGACTACTCAAGCGGTGACAAATGATGTTGTTGCCTTTATGGGTTTTCAATTGCGAAAACTACCACTATCAACTCAATATGTGTTGCAGCTAGCTGCTTGTATTGGGAATCGGTTTGATTTAGCAAGTTTGGCAATTGTTTCCAAACAATCTCAAATCGAAACGGCTGCTGCTTTATGGAAAGCATTACAAGAAGGATTGATTTTGCCGAACGGGGATGTTTATAAATTTTATATTGGGCAAGAAAGTCTTGCACATACATCAGAAAATCAAGAGATTGTTATATACAAATTTTTACACGATCGCGTCCAACAAGCTGCCTATTCCCTGATTCCTGATGACCAAAAACAACTGACGCACTTAAAAATTGGACAATTACTTTTAAGTGTAATGAGCGAGACGGAAAAAGAGAAAAAAATCTTTGAAATTGTCAATCAATTAAATAAAGGAGCCGATTTAATTGTCTCAGAAACGGAACGTGAGGAATTAGCAAAGCTAAATCTAGTTGCTGCACAAAGAGCTAAATCTGCAACTGCTTATGCCGCAGCAATTGAATACGCCATTAAAGGTATACAACTTCTTGCAGCAAGTTGTTGGCATCAATATTATGAATTAACGTTAGCTTTGCATGATTTAGCCGCAGAAGTAGCCTGTCTGAGCGGTGATTTTAGGCAAATGGAGCAGATAGTTGACAAAGTAGTGGAAAATGCTCGTCAATTACTAGATAAAGTGAAGGTCTATGAAGTGATGATTTTGGCTGAGGTAGCCCAGAGTCAACAGCCCAAAGCGATTAAAACTGCTCTTTCTGCTTTGAAATTATTTGGAGTGTTGTTTCCAGAACAACCGACTGATGCAGATATTAATGAAAGTTTGCAACAGACTCAAGATGTCTTAAAAGGAAAAGATTTAGAAGATTTCTTGGAACTGCCTGAAATGACAGACCTCCAAGCCCTGGCAGAGATCCGAATTTTAGCGGCTGTGACAGCAGCAGTTTATCAAGCGGTTCCAGAATTACTGCCGTTAATCGTCTGCAAGCAGGTTAGGTTATCAATTGAATACGGTAATGCGGCGGTATCAGCACAGGCTTATGCTTGGTATGGAGTAATTCTGTGCGTTATTGGAGAAATAGATTTAGGCGATCGCGTTGGTCAACTGGCAATGGAACTATTATCACGCTTCCAAAGTAAAGAATTTAAAGCCAGCACGATTAACATGGTTTATCCCTTCGTGAAGCCCTGGAAGCATCATATTCAAAATTCACTCGCTCCTTTACTCGACGGATACCACAGTGGTTTGGAGATGGGTACTTTAGAATATGCTGCCTACTGTGCCTATAATTACTGTTCGCTGTCCTTTTTTCTCGGAAAAGATTTGTCAATCCTAGAACCAGAGATGAAGGTTTACAATCAGGCATTGGCTCAACTTAAACAAGAAGTAGCTCATAACTATCTAAGAGTATTTTACCAATCCGTCTTAAATTTACTCGCTCAGAGCAATTGTCCTTGGGAAATTCAAGGTGTAATTTATGACGAACAAATCATGTTGCCCTTGCATCAGAAAGCTAACGATCTTTACGCAATGGGAACACTGTATATCAATAAATTAATTCTTTGTTACTTGTTTAATGAGTGGGAACAAGCAATCAAAGTTGCGGCTGATGCCAAACAATATTTAAGTGGAGTATCCGGCTGTTTTATGGTTCCGGTGTTTCACTTTTACGATTCATTGACTCATCTGGCTATCTTACCCAACGCTCAAAGCAGAGAACGCGATCGCCTCCCCCAAGAAGTTATTAGCAACCAAAAGCAGCTCGAACAATGGGCAAACCATGCACCCACAAACCATTTACACAAATTTTATTTGGTTGAAGCAGAGCAGTATCGGGTATTGGGGCAGATGTATGAAGCAATGGATTATTACGATCGCGCGATCACTTCTGCAAAAGAAAACAGATATATCCAAGAAGAAGCCCTAGCGAATGAACTTGCTGGCAAATTTTACCTCAACTGGGGAAAAGAAAAAATCGCCCAAGTATATATGCAAGAAGCATATTACTGTTACGCACGTTGGGGGGCAAAAGCCAAGGTTGCCGATCTGGAAAGACGCTATCCGCAACTGTTAGCCCTTATCCTCCAGCAAACCCATTCTCCTTTCTCCACTAACGAAACAATCTTCTCATTAGCAAGTGTTACATCCACCAGTTCCGACACTTCTCACAGTAGCAGTGTCTCTGTTGCTTTAGATTTAGCTAGTATTCTCAAAGCTTCTCAAACGATTTCCGGCGAAATCGAATTTGAAAAACTGCTTTCATCGTTGCTTGAAATCGTCATTGAAATTGCTGGGGCTGATAAATGCGTGTTCATGCTGTTGGGCGACCATTCGCTAGGCGATACCAAAGATGAACGCTTGCTAATTAAAGGATCAATTACCGTAGGGATGCAGCCAGTCGTGTTACAGCGCCTTATGGTTGAAGATAGTCAAGACATTCCCCTGAAGCTGATTTACAAAGTGAAGCATAGCAAGCAGACTGCTGTGCTGATTGATGCAAGTGCCGATCCGACCTTAGCCAATGACCCATATATCATGCGTCAGCAGCCGAAGAGTGTCTTGTGTAGCCCGATTTTGCATCAAGGTAAGTTACTGGGCGTGTTGTACTTAGAAAATAATCTGGCTACTGGAGCTTTTACCAGCGATCGCATCGAACTGCTCAACTTGCTGTGTACTCAGGCGGCAATTTCTTTGGAAAATGCCCGACTTTATGAGCGATCGCTAGAGTATTCCCAACAACTAGAGCGATCGCTTGAGGAGTTAAGCACCGCACAGTCTGTCTTGCAATCATCTCAGCAACGACTCCACCTATTGGTTCAGCAAACTCCACTAGCAGTCATCGAATGGGATACTAATTTCCAGGTTATTGACTGGAACCCAGCAGCAGAAAGAATCTTTGGCTACAGCAAACAAGAGGCTTTGGGTTGTCAATTCACATTCATTATTCCTGAAATAATTCAAGCACAAATGGAGCAAGTTAGCGTCAATATCATATCGCAGGAGGGCGGTAATTATAGTATCAATGAAAATGTGACAAAGGATGGTAAAATTATCATTTGTTCTTGGTATAACAATCCGCTTGTAAATGCAGATGGCGAGTTAATCGGAGTTGCTTCTTTAGCAGATGATATTACAGAACAGCAAGCTGCGCTACGCGAACGCAAAGTTGCTGAAGTCCAACTTCAAGAAAAAGCACAAGAGCTAGAAACTGCTTTACTAAACCTGCAACAAGCACAATTACAAATGGTGCAAACTGAGAAGATGTCTGCACTAGGTAACTTGGTTACTGGTGTAGCTCACGAAATGAATAATCCTCTTGGTTTTATTTCTGCCAGTCTCAAACAGGCTAAACCGACTATCGCTGATATTGTTGAACATCTCAGACTATATCAAGAAACTTTACCCAACAAAAGTGAGGAAATTATTGACCACGCCGAATCAATCGACTTGGATTATAGCTTAGAAGACTTACCCAAGATGATTGATTCTATGTCTATGGCCTGTGATAGGTTGAAAAACATCAGCACCAGTTTACGTACTTTCTCCCGTGCCGATCGAGATTACAAAGTGCCTTTCCATATCCACCAAGGCATTAATAGCACTATTCTTATTCTCAAACATCGTTTGAAGGCGAATGAACAACGTCCCGCTATTGAAATTTTGACTAACTACGGTAATTTACCTGAAATTGAATGCTTTCCCGGTCAATTAAATCAGGTATTTATGAATCTGATTGCAAATGCTATTGATGCCTTAGATGAATCTAATCATGGACGCAGCTTTGAAGAAATAAAATCCAATCCTAATTGGATTACAATTACAACCTCAGTCGAAAATAATCTCGTTAAAATTGTCATTGCTGATAATGGCAAAGGGATGAGCGAAAACGTTAAACAAAAAATATTTGACCATTTATTTACAACAAAAGCTGTCGGTAAAGGCACTGGATTAGGATTAGCGATCGCTCGGCAAATCGTCGAAGAAACCCA
>NZ_JABXKI010000298.1:15421-25937 GCF_017115095.1 Nostoc sp. NMS4
GTAAAGGCACTGGATTAGGATTAGCGATCGCTCGGCAAATCGTCGAAGAAACCCACGGCGGAAAATTGAGTTTTAACTCTGTGATGGGTAAAGGAACAGAATTTATCATTGAAATTCCGATATAATCTTCGGCGATTTTTGGTTTGGAGACGCACAGCTATCCCGGATACCCAGGGTAAGAGCATCTCAATCAGGCTTGACACAAGGAATTAGAAGAAGGGTGCATACCAGTTTTTATTTTGCACTTAGAGAATAATTGTCATTGCGTTCGCTTGAATGATGAGCGTAGCTTGCCGCCAACTCTACCAGACGCACTGCTCCCGGTCGGCATCGCTTAACATCTAAAATACTGCTATGGTCAATCACTATCAGATTGCCTTATAGGAAAAGTTAGATTGAATATGAATGAGACTTTAGCAGCTACACTAGGGGAATTACAAGCCAAAATTTATTGGTTACATGATGCTGAGGAGTTTGCAGAATTGGCATCAGTAGCAGCTACTATATATATGAAACTTGGTTATACTCAACAGCAGTCCGAAACGGCAGGTAATTTAATTAGTCAGGCTTATCAATTATCTGATGATGCTGTTTTAGCCCAAAAAGCAGGTGATTTTGACAAAGAAATACAGTTTTATCATCAAGTTAAAGATAAATTAACCCAAGTAGAAACTACATTAGATTATCAAACCAGTATCGCCATACATCAAATGAAATGGTGGATGTATTTTCGTCATAAACAAAAATTACAAATTCTGCTTCACTTATTTTTACAACATTTTAAAGCGGTAGGGTTGATTAACTTACTTACTGCTATTAAACTTACATATTTTTTAATGGAGATAGGCAGAGTTCACAAATTGCGTGACAGAGAAACTACCAAACATAATGCTATACGATACTGGACAGAATTATTGAAAATCAAACCACCACAATATCCTTATCTTGGTTAAAATGCTGATTTTTAGGTTTGAGCGCGATCGCTTTCCCAATCAAGCGAGGAAAAGGGAAAGCGATCGCAATCAAATTACTTTACCTAGTGCTGTCTCCAGACGGCTGGTAAATTCTGAAGAGGCTAAAATGTTGCAAAAAAATTGTCGGTTGGGTGGAGGCTTTGTCAAAGCCAACCTACGTCTAAATTTTTGCTCTTATTTATAAACAACTTTACTATATATCTGGGAATACTAAATCTGGAAGTCATAAAGATTTAGTAGTATGGTTAGCAGCGAAATCTGTGGGCAAAGGAAGGGTTTAGGATTAGCGATCGCTCGTCAAATTGTCGTGGAAAAACACGGGGGTTCGATACACTGCAACTCCTCCCCAGGAGAAGGTACAGAGTTTGCGATCGCAATTCCAGTTAGGCAATAAAGAGTGCAGCTTAGGCCAATATGTGTAATAACAAAATCAATGACGAGGTATCGCTTTTACGTCAGCAAAATGCCCAATTGCTGCAACAGCTAGAAACATTGCAAGAGCTTAATAAAATTCGCGGACAGCATCGCCAAACGGTGGCAACTGCTTTGGCTGAGAGTGAAGCTAAGTATCGCCAGCTAGTGGAAAATATCAGCGACCTGATTTTTTCTATGTCAGTGCAAGGTCTTTTTACTTATGTCTCACCGCAGTATAAAAATGTTTTAGGATGGGAACCTTCAGAATTACTTGGTCAGCCCTTTGCCCCTCTGCTTCATCCCGATGATTTCCCCCTCGCCCAGAGAAAGATCCAAGAAATGGTGGAAACTAAGGGGCAGAGGATCGCAATAGAATTTCGCCACCGACAAAAGGATGGAAATTGGTGCTGGATGAGGTCAGTAGCTTCGCCAATTTTCGACTCAGATGGTGAAATTATTGGTCTTCATGGCGCTATTAGTGATATCAGCAGTCGCAAACAAGCTGAAGAAGAAATCAAATCATTACAGAAACACATGGCGGCAAACTGGATTGTCATTCAACACCAGCAGCCGGAACAGAGTTTGTAATTACAATTCCAATTCAGCATTAAAGAAGTCGGAAGTCGGAAGGACGCTCGCGGACTCGCTACCGCTACGCTAACGGAAGTACAGTTTTGTAACGGGGATTTAGATTTAGGCGTTCAATTCGCGCTGCCTATCTTGCTGGGGACTTAAACCCCCAAAGTGGGTTAAAAACGGTCGTTTTTGAGAACATTGCAGGTAAAAGGGGTAAAGCCTCTCAATGTGGGGTAAACTGCAATGCCTGATAGATAGCTTCGGGATTGGCGGCAATAACCTTAAGGTATGCCTTTGCTGTCTGATCTGGTTCGCTGCGTCCTTGCTCCCAGTCCCGCAAGGTGCCAAGCGGAATATGGTAACGCGCTGCAAATTCCTCCTGCGTCAATCGCAATGCACGGCGGATAATTTTTACACGGGATACCCGCTTCATACGGGCTAAATCTTCATCCGTAAGCGGTTGTGCATCAGGATCGCTAAGAGCCGCCGCGTGAATTTCTTCTTCGGTCATGTGACGCATAGGTTTTTCTGGAAATGGTCGCTCGCTACCGTAACAGAGAGGAGCATAACAAACACAAATTGAAGGGGGCTTAAATAGCCCTCTTTTTTATGGGTAATCATCTATTGTTTGTAAAGTTTTTATAAAAATACCCGTTGCAACTATATAAAATCCCATAAAGGATCTACTACATATTTGGAAGCTTCTTCAACTAAATCTTTTAAACCCTGTTTGAGAGACTCAATTGAACGATCTAAAGCTTCAATTTTAGTCCTTGCAGTAATTTGTTCGATGGCATCTATTGACTAATAGCTAAACAATCAGTTTCTGCCCACCAGGTATAAATAGGCGTGTCGCGGTCTGGTAAAATGCCAAAAGTATTAGGTTGCAACACGTTGATGCTAATGGCATTTGTTAATTCCACAACATAATTAACGTGTGTCCCCAAATACATCACGTTGACAAGCCGTCCTTCAAAACAGTTAGCTGGCAAATTGGGAGGATAAAGCGAAAGCTGTATTTTTTCTGGACGCACACTCACTACTACCGCTTGTGATAATTCAGTTGGTGTATCTTCAGCGCGGCTAATAACAATTGATAGTCCCATTTTTGTGGAAATTTTAATATTAGAGGAGTCAACCGCGACGATTTCACCACTGAATAAATTAGTGTCACCAATAAAATCAGCAACAAAGGATGTGCAGGGACGTTCGTAAATTTCGCTGGGAGTACCAACTTGTTCAATTTTGCCTTGATTCATTACGGCAATGCGATCGCTCAAACATAATGCTTCTTCTTGGTCGTGTGTCACCATCACAAAGGTTAATCCTAAGTCTTTGTGTAAATTTGATAACTCAACCTGCATTTCCTTACGTAGTTTTAAATCTAACGCCCCTAAAGGTTCATCCAGTAGTACCACAGTGGGACGGTTGACCAAAGCCCTGGCTAAGGCGACTCGCTGCTGTTGACCACCAGAAAGTTGATGGGGAAAGCGCGATCGCAAACTTTCCATTTTCACGAGTTTTAAAGCTTCTTCGACTCTAGCTTCAATTTTCGATTTGGGTATTTTTTTTAACCGCAGTCCAAAGGCGATGTTATTCCAGACATTCAGGTGGTTAAATAAAGCGTAACTTTGAAATACAGTATTGACGGGTCGGCGGTAAGGAGGCACATTAGTCATGGATTGACCCTGAATCAACACCTTACCAGCGTCAGCAATTTCAAACCCAGCAATTAAGCGCAGTGTTGTTGTTTTACCACAACCGGAGGGGCCTAAAATACTAAAAAATTCTCCTTGTCTTACATCCAAGTCAATTCCATTTACTGCTGGTTCTTGGTTAAAAAACTTGAAGACGTTACGCAGTTCAACATCAAGTGGCTGAAAACTTGTTATCCCCCTTTGATTTTGCATGACAATTTGAGCCATAATCCTCTGTAGAATGCCGCGATCTTATCGTTATTTTGTCAATTGCTCTAGTCTTTTGGGCAGACTATATTTGACACTTTGGTTTATTGTATCCGCCAAAAACAATTGTTCAAGAATATACTCGCCCGATTCTTTCATACCCAGTACTGAGAATGAGTTTATGGTAAATGTATATACTAACTATACTACTGAGATATTCTTTGATGAAGTTAATATACATTAAAATTGCATATTAGCAATTGCTAAAAGGCTGGCTAGAATTGCATTTAGTCATTTTGAATTTTGAATTTTGAATTTTGAATTGATACCTATGTCTTTATTCCCATCACTTGGCAACAAAAAAGATACACGTACAGTTGGACGTGGTTTCCAATCAATATTTTTAATCGTATTTACCTTATTAATGATCGGTGGGATTGAGGCTCGTTTAGCCTACTTGCAAATTGTTGAAGGCCCAAAACTCCGGGAACGAGCCGAAGCAAACCGAATTCGGCTGATTCTCAAACAACCAGAACGGGGCAATATTTTTGACCGGAATGGCAAACTTTTGGCTAGTACTCGTTATCCTAGCTCTGTATACTTATGGCCGATGGCACATACTAAGCCTTCCTGGTCTGTAGTCGGCCCGCGTCTAGCGCAAATTCTCAACATTCCCCAAGATGAGATGGAAAAGAAATTAGAACTAGCAGGTGCTAACTCTTCTTCACTCATTCGCGTTGCTCGCGATCTAAATGAAGCAGAAATCACAGCATTAAAGGAGTATAAAAATGAACTCCCAGAAGTGGAAATAAATACAGATTCTGTACGTTATTATCCCCACGGCAAGCAATTGGCTCATGTATTAGGTTATACGCGGGAGTTGACTGCCGACCAATTAAAAGGCAAGAAGCAGCAAGGCTACCGACTCGGAGATGTAATCGGTCAGATGGGCGTAGAAAAGGCTTATGAGAAAGCTCTACGGGGCGAATGGGGCGGTCAGCAGGTGGAAGTGGATGGTGCGGGTAGACCAATCCGGGTTATAGGAGAGAAACAGGCAAAAGCTGGTAATGATTTGCACTTAACCATAGATTTAGATGTGCAAAAAGCAGCTGAAAAAGCTTTGGGAAATCAACGAGGTGCGATCGTAGCACTCGATCCAAATACTGGTGCTGTTTTAGCGCTGGTATCTTACCCCACCTTTGACCCAAATATCTTTTCTAAACAAAAACTCTCCCAGAAAGATTGGGAAAGCGTGCAAGGTAAAGATCATCCCTTAGTTAATCGTGCCCTGAGTGCCTTTCCGCCCGCCAGTACTTTCAAAATTGTCACTACAACAGCTGGACTGGAATCAGGCGAATTTTCTCCTGACTCAATATTACAGACCTTTGGTTCTCTTACCGTGGGTGGTGTGACGTTTGGTGAGTGGAACCACGCCGGATTCGGGCCATTGGGATTTCCGAGAGCGCTGGCTATGAGTAGTGATACTTTCTTCTATCAAGTTGGCAGAAAAGTTGGTGGCCCAACTTTAATCCAATGGACTCGCAAATACGGATTTGGTCAAAGAACTGGCATTGAATTTCGTGATGAAGAATCAATAGGCTTGGTTCCAGATGAAGCATGGAAGCAGAAAACTTGGAAAATACCTTGGACTGTTGGCGACACCATTAATATGTCAATTGGTCAAGGTGCTTTGCAAGTTACACCTCTGCAATCGGCAATTATGTTTGCTGTCCCTGCTAATGGTGGGTATCGAGTTCAACCGCATCTGCTTAAAGACAACGAAGAAGCAAAAAGTTGGCGAGAATCCTTAAATATGAAGCCGTCAACTATTAAAGTTATCCGTGACGGATTGCGGAGGGTGGTGAGTGAGGGTACTGGTAAGCGCTTAGATGTGCCGACAATTGCCCCAGCATCTGGGAAGAGTGGCACAGCTGAAGCTGGTGCTGGTCGCCCAAATCATACTTGGTTTGGTGCTTATGCCCCTACTAATAAGCCGGAAATCGTGGTTGTGGCCTTTGGAGAAAACTCCGGCGAACATGGCGGTACTATTTGCGGTCCGATGGTTTTACAAGTGCTAGAAGCTTATTTTCAGCATAAATATCCAGGTAAGTATCAAAAACCTCAGCCTGACCCATCGGAAGCTAAAACTCAGAATTCAGGACATGGTACTGGAGATTAGAAGGAGGCAGGAGGTTGGAAATCGTGATTGACGACTATATTCGAGCCGCAATGACTCAAAATCAGATTCCTGGACTTTCTGTTGCAGTGGTGCAGTCAGGTGAAGCTGTTTTAGTTAAGGGCTATGGACTGGCAAATGTTGAACATTCTGTTCTGGCGACTGAACATACAGTTTATGAAATTGCGTCTGTGGGTAAAACCTTCACCGCTACAGCCATAATGATGCTGGTGGAAGAAGGGATAATTTCGCTAGAAGATGCAATCGCAAACTATCTCGATTATCTACCCATAATGTGGCAAAATGTCAGAATCCAGCATATTCTGTCTCATCAGTCGGGAATTCCTAGTTATACCGATGCTCCAAACTACTGGGAAATTACCCATCTGAATTTATCGAAATCTGAAATTTTGGCTCTAGTTACTCACCTACCTCTTAAGTTCCAATCGGGTGAGTTTAGCGCCTATGACAACACAGGTTACTATTTACTGGGTTTGCTTCTAGAAGAGGTAACTGGACAATCTTATGGAGATTTGTTGCGCGATCGCATTTTTGCTCCTTTGGGAATGAATGCAACCGTGATGAATAATCCCAGTGATATAGTGCCACATCGGGCTGCTGGCTATCGGTTGCCAAACAGCAAGCTTGTTAACAAACCTTATTACAGTCCTTCTGTCACCTATTCGGCTGGAGGTCAACTTTCCAGTGTAGAAGATATGGTGAAGTGGGAACAGGCGCTTTGTGGTGCAACTCTGTTAAAGCAATCAACCCTTGATAAAATGTGGACTCCTCATTTTCCCAATCAGGGCGATGATTGGGAAAAGTTGGGATATGTTGCAGGTTTAGGTTGGTGGGTATTTAATTATGGCGATCGCCGAGTAGTTGGTCATAATGGTTCGATTCTAGGATTTGCAAGTAACATTACCCGCTTTATTGATGACAAAATTACCGTAATTTTACTTTGCAATCTCGATAAAATTTCCCGACCAGATGCGATCGCTAAGAAAATTGCTGAATACTACTGTCCAGTTCTTACCAAACTAGTACTTCAGCCTCCACTAGAATCAGTTGGCGAATAGGGGATCTGATTGTTCACGAATGATTTTGGATTGCAAGTTTAAATTGAATAAGACACTGGGAAAGATTTTGCATCCTTTGACTTGACATACACTCGTTGTTGTGGTGTTAACTCTAAGTCATTAAAGCGATCGCGGGTTAAATGTGCCATTACCACTTGCCCATCATCGAAAGTTAATTCCACTTGAATTTCCCAACCCAAATGGATCAATCGGCTCACTGTTGCAACAGTAGTCGCACCGTTTGCAACCTTTTCTAAAATCACATCTTGCGGACGCAAAAACACTTGTGGGTGTGGCGCATCAAACCCGCTACTTTGAAAAATCTTGGAGGTGCTGGGTAATATGTTCACTGGGCCGATGAAACTCATTACAAAAGCTGTAGCCGGATCATCGTAAATTTCGGCTGGAGTCCCCACCTGTTCCACACGTCCTTTATTCATGACCACAACCTCATCGGAGACTTCCATTGCTTCCTCTTGGTCGTGGGTAACGAAAACCGTGGTAACATGAACCTCATCATGGAGGCGGCGTAACCATGCCCGTAAATCTTTGCGGACTTTCGCATCAAGTGCGCCAAAGGGTTCATCTAGCAGCAATACATCAGGTTCTACTGCCAATGCCCTGGCTAAAGCTACCCGTTGTCTTTGACCACCAGAAAGTTGTGAAGGATAGCGATCGCCTAATCCATTCAATTGCACCAATTCAAGTAACTGTTCTACCCGTCCCTTAATTTTCTTTGGTTGTGCCTTACGAATTTCTAACCCAAAGGCAATATTCTGTTTGACAGTCAGATGCTTAAATAAGGCATAGTGCTGAAACACAAACCCAATATTTCGCTGTTGCACACTTTGGTATGTAGCGTCCTTCCCGGTAAGCAGGATTTTGCCGCTATCTGGCATTTCTAAACCTGAAATTAACCGTAGTAGCGTAGATTTTCCTGATCCCGATGGTCCGAGCAATGCAACTAGCGAACCACTTTTAATTTCCAGGCTGACCTGATCAACTGCCTTGAAACTACCGAATTGTTTGGAGACGTTCTCAACTACTATGCCCACTGCTGCTCTACCTCTGCAATTAAATCTACATATCCTTGGTAGGATTACTGTGTCTTATACATACCATACATTGTTATTTATGGATGAACAAGATTTAGGCTCTACTTTTCAGTTCACATAAATGCCCATGCCAGCTTACCTAGTTCGCAACAACTGCACAAAGGTATTACTCACCGTATTGTCTTTGGTATCGGCAGCGTATTGAATCAAATCTTCCCGCAGTTCTTTGGCTGCATCTAAAGGAAGTAACGTTGCTAGCAAGAAATAAACACCACGAAAACGCGGGTCGCCCATTCTATCTACTAATAGTCCTTCGGCGGCATCAGTTTCGCCCAGAAAGTTTTGCACCAAGAAGAAATCTATAATTTTATCGTGGCGGAAGTACCATTCTTTCTTGGCTTCGCCTTTTTCATTTTGCCACTGACGGCTGACTACCATTTTGTATTTTTCGTCTTCCAAAGACATGACAACTTGCTGAAATTCATCCCCAGGTAGGGCTTGTTTGTCTTGGAGTCGCATTTGGTAGACGGCGGCGGAAAATCTTTTGAGTGGAAATTCTTGTTTCCATTCTTGCTGGTATTCTGCCGCCATCAAGTTGTATTGCTGTTCTTGCAGACGAAACAAGTTTGGATGTTTACCTTGTGATAGCATCAGCGCTACCACTGTTAGATCCATTGGATTGGAAAGAATTCGGCGGACAGCATCTAACTCTTCTTTGGCTTGCTGCTCTTTGAGGACATCTGTTAAATAATTGGTGCTGGCTTGGGCGTAATCAGCACCTTGAATTTTGGCATCTTTGGGGAGTCGTGGCTGACGGGAGATCAAAAACTCTTGAATTTGTTGTTGTTCAAGGGGCTGCAAGTAGTAAGTTTTGGCTGTTGAGGGGGGTGTCCACTCTAGGGGCTGGGTAGTCATGATAATGTTGCCCCGGAAATAGCTTTCGACAAACTGGCAGATTTTGGCGCGGGTTTCGGCGGTGACTTCGTTGAGTCCGTCGATGCAGATATCTATCGCGCCACTGTAAATTAGGTTTTTCAGGAAGCTGGCATCTTGAGCTTGACCGTGTAGCTTGTCTTGAATTGCTTCAATTACGCCTTTATGACACTTTTGGGCGGGGAGATAAACGACTATGCGCTGGGAGTTTTGCAACAGATGACGGAGAAACATCGACTTGCCTAAGCCGGAATCTCCTTGTAAGATAATTTGTCCTTGAATACTGGGTAAGGCTGCGGTAATTGGCTGGATGTCTCCTGATGCGGGAACTTTGACTTGAGATTCTGGGAAGTATGATTGATCGTGAAAATTATCTAACCCGGCATCGGCTAATAGGGAAGGTTTGAAGGGTTCAAATAATTTGCGGCGGAAGGGGGGAAACCAGGTGAGGAGAAAGCCGACGTAGCCCACGCCGAGAATCCGGCGTACCCAAGGGTTCCAGAAGAAGATGGCTTGGATTTGGGGAAATTTGGGGTAGGCAAAGATGAGGGCTAGCCAAAAGGCAATGTGAATGATGATGGTATTTTGGGCTTTGGAAAACCACTGCCAACCCTCAAGGTTATCTATTGCTGACTGCACAGCATTAGCATTAGTGGAGTTGACTTTTTTGAGGTTGCTGTAATGGCTTTGCAGTAAACCAATATCTTGTAATTTCCAAGGAACGTTTTTCTTAGCGGCAACTTTGGAAATTTGTTCTGCTAGTTCTCTTTGCAGGTCTGGCAGAGAATCACAATCTTTCCAGGCTTTCTCGAAAACTTTCATTGTTTCGACTCCCTGGTTATATGTCAGTTTCTGCGGTGGCATTTTAGGTTTACCAACCCATTGCATAAGAGTTTCTACTTGTGGTTCACCACCTCCCAAAAAATGAGCTAAAAACCTAATTTGATTAATCTCAGAAGGATAAGAGTGAACTGAATCTAGAACTTGCAAAATAACTGGCAAATCTTGTTGCCCTAGTTTCATGAGTGCCTGTGCTGTTGCTTTACGGACATTAAAGTCAGAATCTTTGAGCAGCAGTACAAGTTTTGGAACTTGTTCCTTGGCTTGCATCTTCCCTAGTGCCTGTACTGCTGCACTACGGACATTGGAGTCAGAATCTTTGAGCAGCAGTACAAGTTGTGGAACTTGTTCCTTGACTTGCATCTCCCCTAGTGCCTGTACTGCTGCACTACGGACATTGGAGTCAGAATCTTTGAGCAGCAGTACAAGTTGTGGAACTTGTTCCTTGACTTGCATCTCCCCTAGTGCCTGTACTGCTGCACTACGGACATTGGAGTCAGAATCTTTGAGCAGCAGGACAACTTGTGGAATTTGTTCCTTGGCTTGCATCTCCCCTAGTGCCTGT
>NZ_JABXKI010000091.1 GCF_017115095.1 Nostoc sp. NMS4
ATATCTTCATAGTAACAACAGAAAAACACGATCTCTTTTGATCGTGTCACTAAATTTTGCTTTATGCCTAGTGGTCTGTCCCATTAATTTTGAGGGATAAAAAACGAACCGCAAAGGACGCAAAGAGCGCAAAGGAAGAAAAGTTAAGAATAAGTTCACCCATTATATTTAATGGGACAGACTATTAGTACAGTTGTGCATTAACAATGCAGGATACTGCTTGGGAGCATCCCAATCAGGCATCTCGACTCAATGCTTATTATTGCCTCTGAGATAACAATAAACCATACCACTGATTTGGATCAGTCCAGATTTGAAGCGATCGCAAGCCAAATGACTGGAGTTTTTGTTGTATGGAATTCAACTCGAATTTACGAGCAAGTGCCGTTAAAATCAACTCGTCTAGCTCCAATTCAATATTTAACTCAAGAGAATCCAACTGGATTGTTTGCTTTTGTAGGCTTTGCAGGTAAATCTGCATCTGTTGTAAAGATTCGTTGTAAAAGACGCGATGGTCAAATTTGGTAGCATCAAAGTTACCCTGAAATTTTTGATTAAGGTGATGCAGTATGTTGAAATTAAACTGAGCGTTCACACCTTGGCTATCATTATAGGCGGCCTCCAACAGATGTTTCGATTTATGCAAGTCGAGACCTAAAAGAAAGTATTCGCCAGGTTGCAAAGCTGTGGCAACCTGGGTGAGTAAGACATCAGATTCCTGCCGATTAAGACCACCCAAAGTGCTACCAATAAAGCAAATCATCCGAGTCGGTAAGCTGGAGGGTGCTAGTTGTAAAAGTCCCATTTCAAAGGTGCTGACTAAACCCTGAATTTGAAGTGATGGATAGTCATCCAGCAAAGCCAGACCACTGCTCTCTAGAATGCCAGCACTAATATCAATAGGTAGATAGCGCATTAACGAACCCAGTTGCTGATAAGCGTCAAGCAGGATACGGGTTTTTACAGCGTTTCCACTCCCTAGTTCCACAAGTTCGCAAGCACCAGTCATCAGTACGATTTCACTCGCACATTCTTGCAGAATAGCTGTCTCTGTCCGTGTGAGGTAATACTCTGGGACATCACAAATTTGCTCGAACAGTTGAGAACCTCGGTCATCGTATCGGTAATGCATAGGGATGGATTTAGGTGTCCTCTTCAGGGACTGCACAACATCACTACCATCGCTAAATCCTATTTCTAATAACTGTTTTGGGTTGACTAAATATTCTATTTGCCAACGTTTTTGCTGCGCTCGTTGACTACCTTGAATTTGGTGATTTTTTGTGTTTAAAAACATAGTAATGTTACCTGACAGGACGATCAGAAAGTATGTAAGCTGATTGAAAAAAAGGCAAGGGATCTCTTAGTTCTTAGGAAGAGGGATGGGAAATATGGGGATTCAACCTCACATATTGCGTTCAATCCCGTAGGGTACGAGAACACAAGCGTACAAGTGGAAGACTGGGACTCATGTTTCGCTCAGATCCACGGATCTTGAAAGGGGTCATTTCCCTTTGCCTCTTCGTTGAGTGATTTGTTTGGGTTCTAGAACACCGATTCATTAATAAAACACGAGACAGAGAAAGCCTGTTTTAACGTCTTATACAACCAAATATTCCTTGTTGCAGCAACAAAAAATCGGATTTTTGGTCATGGTTCTGAATACTGAATCGGTGTTCTAGCTACCGTAGTAGAGCATTTTGCTCTCATCGGTCTGTTCAATGTCGGCGATCGCCGCTTCTACATCCGCAATTGCTGAACGTAAAGCAGCACATAGGGCAGTGCGATCGTTAGTAAATGGAAGTTCTTGAATCATCGCATCTAGTTGGCTACGAGAACGCCATGCCTTATATCGTGCCCATTCAGGAAACAGTACATGATGTTCATCTACTGCTTTCATGTCTGCGAAGCGGGATTGGTCAGGAAAGTTCACGTCCAGAGAAACATAACCATTCACCATAGTAATTCGCTCTGCTGGATACATGAGGCCAGTAGCTCGATGCATCACCATATTGCCTTGTTGCAGCACGGCATAGCCAGCACCTGGAAAAACAGGAGTGATAATGCGGTCTTCGGGTAAGTCTTCAGCATACTTCAGGATTTCTGCTCCTTCTTCTTTAGTGCCATTGAAGTACTGAAACTTACCTCCTAATAACTGGGAAGGGTCTGTTACCATCAGTACATAGTCAAAGGCGATCGTATCAGTGTGCCATTTGTCAACAGCTTGGGTTAGGTCTTGCGGTGCAAAGTTAAAATGACCAAGCATCAAAGGCATACTATGTGGCGCTAATGGAGTACCAGCAATTTCAGATAGGAATTCAGTTACAACAGGACATAGGCAAAGATCGCGTACAAACTTAGAACGGTAGACCGCACCACGAACCATATTGGGAATCCGCTCACAACCCTGCCTGTAGCGCTGTAACGCTAAACTTACTTCATATAGTGCCGCTACACCTGACTCTGAGAGTAGTCGTATGGGGCTAGTAATTGCTAAGTTGGTAGGAAACTTAGCGATTATTGATTCTTCATAACCAAGATCGCCTAAACGATAGATTGTGGTCGGTTTTTCTAGTGCTAAATGACGTTGAGGATTATATATTATTACCTCATCTGGCAAATACTCATATCCTGGTGGCGAGCATTGCGGAAAGCAGATAGGTTCCGCAAATACAACGCTCTTTGGAGCAATATTATGCGTATCTGGAGGCAGAGCTATCAATTCAAGTAATTCGGTACTCGCTTGTTCGGTGATTTTCTCTGTCACGGTTTCTAAGTGCTGTTTTTGCATACTTTTATTTCATCAAAGTATATTTTTTCTTAATTTGAAAAAAAAATCAACAATCTCTCTTAATATATTTGATGATTATGCGGTTTTCTGAAAACTGTGCATAATTCCATTTTCTTGTATATGAAAACAACGAATAAAGCTTAATAGTTAAAAGTTAAGAAGTTATTATTACTTGTTAAAATCTAATATCTGATTCATAAACAAAAGCTTGAAATGCCATTCGCTTTAGGGACTTTCAGAAAATAAACAAAAAAGATACGGTTTTTAGTGTTTGCCTGGATATTATAATCGATAGTTTGGTATAAAAGCTACTGAAGAACCGAATAATGAAATGCCGTACTTAGTTATCTCAACGTTATCTCAACGATGGATAAGGGTTTTAAGAGTATGCAAGAAAGAAAACCCCCTACTCAAATCGTTATACTAACTGTGGGAGGCTGTTTATCTATCAGCCAGATTCCATAGTTGTGTTTTTTTATAGCTTGCTGCACTATGTCCTTCTTCAAAACCCCGCTAATTGGTTTAAAAGCTGACTCATTTCGTCATCCATTAGACCTGGAAGCTACCAGAGCGCTCAAGCAGATACCAGGCATAGATATGTTGGTGCGAAATTGGCTTGGGCCAATGGCAGAGCAGGTTTTCTATGTGGAAAATATCGCCTCCAGCATTTTGGTGGGTGAAAAGCAACTCCCCAATTTATACAAATTGTTGTTAGATGCCTGTAAAATCCTGGATATAGATCCTCCCCAGTTGTACGTCCGGCAACATCCGGCTCCCAACGCCTATACTTTTGCTGTGCGGGGTAAGCAGCCTTTTGTTGTGCTACACACTTCGCTGATTGATATGCTCACACCAGAGGAAATACAGGCAGTAATTGCCCATGAGTTGGGGCATCTCAAGTGTGACCATAGTGTTTATTTGACTCCGGTAAATTTACTCATTTTAGCTGCGGCGATTGTGCCTAATGTCGGAACCTTCGTTGCCCAAGCTATACAGGCGCAACTTTTGGAATGGGTACGTTGTGCTGAGTTTACCTGCGATCGCGCCGCATTACTAGCAACCCAAGACCCGAAAGTTGTCATGTCGGTGTTGATGAAGTTGGCAGGTGGTTCGCCCACCTTAGCGCCCCAACTGAATCTCGATGCCTTTGTTGCCCAAGCCCGCGCTTACGATGATATCAGCAAGACAGAACTGGGTGAAATGGTCAAAGCTGCCCGTACAGCGCAATTGACCCATCCAGTGCCAGTACTGCGGGCGCGAGAAATTGACCGTTGGGCAAGCAGCACAGAATATCAAACTCTGTTGCAAAGTCACGGATTGAAGTCTACTAATAATGAAGTTGCACCCAAAGGTGGATGGCGCAATTGGTAGAGCTACTATTCACAACCGTTTTTTCGCTACATACAGTGTATTTCAGGTAAATGAAGTACACGAGTAGGCGCACAACACGTTCATTGGTGTCAACTTAAGCCAAAACCCTTTTAAAATCTCGTTTTCAGCCTCTGGCTGGAAATGCTACTCATTCAGGCTCTGCCGCCAGTTCGGGAGGCGGAGCCTCAATGAGGGGCATTCCCAGTCGGAGACTGGGAACGAGATAATCTGCTAATTTCTTCTTTCTTGGCGTACTTGGCGTACTTGGCGGTTCGTTCTTTATTTCTTGTACTATGGGCGCATCTTCATACAGAATTGGTATAAAAAGCGATCGCACTTTGGCGATCGCCCCTTCCGATCAAAAAATGCAAACTTCCCTACACTACATATCCCATTTGTCAACTAGAAGCTTTTAAAGCTGCTTCCGCTTGGGAATGTAACAACAAACCGTATTCCAACCCCTCGACCACCGCTTGATACGAAGCCACCAAAATATTGTTAGAAACTCCTACCGTCGTCCAGCGTTGGCGACCATTGCCCGATTCTACCAACACACGGGTTTTCGCCGCAGTCCCCGTATGTCCGTTGAGAATCCGTACTTTGTAATCTGTCAAATCAAAAGTTGCAATTTGAGGATAAAAGTTCACCAAAGCCTTACGTAAAGCCGCATCCAAAGCGGCAACGGGGCCGTTACCTTCCGCCGCCTCCAAAATATTTTTCCCCTCAACAGCAACTTTGACTGTAGCTAAGGCATTGCTGGTTTCTTTTTCCTCAATCAAGTCACAATGGACTTGAAAACCTTTAACTTCAAAAAACTTCTGGCGACCTCCCAAAGCTTCGTGCATCAACAGTACAAAACTGGCCTCTGCGGCTTCAAATTGAAATCCTTCGCTCTCCAAATCTTTGAGACGCTGGAGAATTTCTCTAGCCTCTGCCTTTTGCTGATCCAATTCAATACCAAAACTGCGGGCTTTAGCTAAAACATTACTCAGTCCAGACTGTTCTGAAATCACAATGCGACGACGATTGCCGACTTGTTCCGGTTGAATATGTTCGTAAGTTAGGGGATTACGTTCTACGGCTGATACATGAATACCGCCCTTGTGGGCAAAAGCCGAACGTCCGACAAAGGGAGCATGTTCATCTGGCGCAAGGTTGACTACCTCACTCACAAAACGACTAGCTTCTGTAAGTTGTGTAAGCTGGTCTTCTGTGATACAACTGTAACCCGCCTTCAGTTGTAAATTGGGAATTAACGAACAGAGGTTAGCATTACCGCAACGTTCGCCATAACCGTTAATTGTCCCCTGTACCATCTTTGCCCCTGCCATCACAGCCGCTATTGCATTAGCAACCGCCATTTCCGAATCATTATGAGTATGAATTCCAATTTGCGGAATTGTCCTTTGTCCTTTATCCTTTGTCATTGGTTCTTGACTAATGACCAATGACAAATGACTAATGACATCTTGCACAATTTGGCTAATTTCATGAGGTAAAGTGCCACCATTGGTATCACAGAGGACTAGCCATTCCGTACCAGATGCGATCGCAGCCTCTAATGTCTCTAAAGCATAATCTCGATTGTGCTTATAGCCATCAAACCAATGTTCGGCATCGTAGATAATCCGACGACCTTGAGAACGGAGGTACTCAATGGTGTCACGAATCATCGCCAAATTTTCTTCTAATGTCGTCTTGAGTCCTGTTGTCACGTGTAAATCCCAAGACTTGCCAAAAATCGTTACCCAGCGAGTTCCCGCAGCCAAAATATCCTGTAGCATCGGCTCAGTGGCGGCAGTGGAGTTAGGGCGGCGAGTCGAACAAAAAGCCACAATTTCAGCCTGTTTGAGCGGATCTTCTTGGAGTTGCCAGAAAAATTGTACATCCTTGGGATTGGCACCAGGCCAACCGCCTTCAATGAAGGGAATTCCCAGTTGATCGAGTCTACGGGCAATGCGTAACTTATCTTCTATCGATACAGATAGCCCCTCGCGCTGAGTGCCATCCCGTAATGTAGTGTCATAGAGCCAAAGTTGAGGTGAAGAATTTGTGGTCATAAAACTGGGACCGACGAGACAACTTTCGAGGCAATGTGTCAATATACAACAAAAAGCCAGTTTGGCAATTTAAAAATGCCTAAAGTAATAGCTGAAGGTAAAACAATTGATTGCGAGCATGGAAGCAATCTCCGCAAGATTTTGCTGCAAAATAGTATTGATCTCTACAATGACGGTGCTAAGGTAATAAACTGTCGGGGCATTGGCAGTTGCGGCACTTGTACGGTTAAGGTAGAGGGCAAAGTATCAGCAGCGAACTGGCGCGATCGAGCGCGGCGTTCGCTTCCTCCCCATTCTCCTACAACAGACTTACGTTTAGCTTGTCAAACTCAGGTTTTAGGCGACGTGAAAGTGACAAAGTTTGATGGATTTTGGGGACAAGATTCTCGAATAGTGTGGACACCAAAAGGTTAAAAAGGAGTTAAGACAAGATGGGTAGATGGACACCCTTAATTTTAATGGCTGGAGGTTTAGCCATTCTGCTTGGTACATTACTAGGCATCAACTTTCCGATGGGCGTACAAACTGCTAACGCTCCCAGTGACAAGAAATCAGAAGTCTTGCCAGCTAATATCAATGTTAATAGCAGTGCTGGCAGCAAGAATGAAGAAACTGCAACAGAAGGAAATGAAACAACCGAAACAAACCAAAACAAGCGCAGTATTGTAGCCCCAAGACCTGACAACAGAAGTAACGTTGCCCAAAATTCTGCCGATGACTCAACTGACAGTACAACAGACGGCAATACAGATTCTTCACAAACAAACACAAGTACACCATCTAGCGATAACAATCAAGGCAACGAACCAATTCGCGCCTTGTGGTAAAGATAGATCCGTCTATAGTTACGAGTTATAAGTTATAAGTTATGAGTTATTAGTTATGAGTTATTAGTTATGTACTAATGATAAATGGCTAATAATAGATGACTAATGACTAATGACTAATGATTAGTGAGACTGTAATTATTGGTGGCGGCGTTATTGGTTTAGCGATCGCCATTGAACTAAAATTGCGCGGGACAAACGTTACCGTGCTTTGTCGTGACTTCCAGACTGCCGCCACCCACGCCGCCGCCGGGATGTTGGCACCAGATGCCGAAAACATCCCAAATGGGGCAATGCGTTCATTGTGTTGGCGATCGCGTGCCTTATATCCCGACTGGACGCGCAAATTAGAAGAACTAACCGGCTTAAATACTGGCTACCGATCCTGCGGTATCCTCGCACCCGTCTTGGAAGAGGCAGGGGGGCAGGGAGCAGGGGGAGCAGGGGGAGCAGAGGAGCAGAGGAGCAGAGGGGAAAGTCTATCTGCCTCTTCTCCCTCATCACCGGCTTACTGGTTAAATAAAGAGGCAATCCATCAATATCAGCCAGGATTGGGAGCAGAGGTAGTTGGTGGCTGGTGGTATCCTGAAGACGCACAAGTTGATAATAAGGCTCTAGCTCACGTATTATGGACGGCGGCTGAATCTGTTGGTGTTGAACTCAAAGACGGTATTACAGTAGAAGGATTTTTACAGCAGCAGGGACAAGTGGTTGGCGTGCAAACTAATGCTGGAATAATTCGCGGCGCGCACTATGTTTTAGCTTCAGGTGCTTGGTCAAATGAATTATTACCGCTACCCGTGCTACCCAGAAAAGGACAAATGCTGAGTGTGCGGATACCAGAAGTTTCGCCGGAATTGCCCTTAAAGCGGGTTTTGTTTGGGCAGGATATTTATATCGTACCAAGACGCGATCGCCTGATTATTGGGGCAACAAGTGAAGACGTTGGTTTTATCCCCAACAACACCCCAGAAGGGATTCAAAAATTACTACAAGCTGCTATCCGGCTGTATCCTCAATTAAAGCATTATCCCATCCAGGAGTTTTGGTGGGGATTTCGCCCAACCACCCCTGATGAATTACCCATCCTGGGAACTAGCCACTGTCAAAATTTAACCCTCGCTACTGGTCATTACCGCAACGGAATTTTACTTGCGCCCGTAACCGCCGCCTTGATTGCCGATTTAATCTTAGAACAAAAGTCTGACCCCCTACTTGCTGATTTTCACTATTCGCGCTTCCAGTCCAAGCCATCTACCTCCACCCCAATGCTGACTAACTCTGCTAATTTCTCTAATGGACACCGTACCTCAGACGCGATGAATCGCGTCTCTACAAATTCCCCACTAATTATCGCTGGCAAAACCTTCCAATCCCGCTTGATGACGGGAACTGGTAAGTATCGCAGTATTGAGGAAATGCAGCAAAGTGTCGCCGCCAGCGATTGCCAGATTGTCACTGTGGCAGTCCGACGGGTACAAACCAAGGCTCCAGGACATGAAGGTTTAGCTGAAGCCTTAGATTGGACAAAAATCTGGATGTTACCCAATACCGCAGGTTGTCAAACTGCTGAAGAGGCGATTCGGGTGGCGCGTTTGGGGCGAGAAATGGCGAAATTGTTAGGGCAAGAAGATAATAATTTTGTCAAGTTAGAAGTAATACCAGACCTTAAGTATTTACTCCCAGACCCGATTGGGACACTGCAAGCAGCAGAACAATTAGTTAAAGAAGGTTTTGCAGTATTGCCCTATATCAACGCTGACCCTATGTTAGCCAAGCGTTTAGAAGAAGTAGGCTGTGCGACAGTCATGCCTTTGGCATCGCCAATTGGTTCTGGACAAGGACTAAAAACAACTGCAAATATCCAAATTATCATCGAAAATGCAGGTGTGCCGGTGGTGGTAGATGCTGGTATTGGTTCACCCTCAGAAGCCGCCCAAGCAATGGAATTGGGGGCAGATGCCTTGTTGATTAATAGTGCGATCGCACTTTCTCCAAATCCAGCAGCAATGGCTCGTGCCATGAATTTAGCAACAGTCGCCGGTCGTCTAGCATACCTTGCTGGCAGGATGCCTATCAAAGATTACGCCAGTCCTAGTTCACCCCTGACTGGAACGATTACTAGTTAGGGAATAGGGCATGATGGGGAATGGGGGGCAGAGGAGACAAGGGGGACAAGGGGACAAGGGGGAATTATTGAACAAGTCTCTCCCTTGTCTCCCCCCTCTTCCTTGTCTACCTTGTCTCTTCTCCATGCCCAATCCCCAATCCCCAGTCCCCAATGTAACGATTTATCTAGCAGTTTAAGACCAGATTTACCATTTATGTAACATTAAGTTAACGATAAATATAAAGGAATTCATTCATGCCCTATACCAATGAAGAAGGCGGTCTTCTGAATAATTTTGCTCGGGAACCAAAGGTTTATCAAGCAGAACCTCCCACAGCAGGGCAAAAGCGAACTTATCTCATACTAGGAATTGCCGCTACAGCTTTGGTTGTCGGCTTGATTCTAGTCGCCTTCTTTGTTTCTAAGAGCAGTTAATCGTAAAACATCTTAAGAAAACTTCATCTTCTTTATAGTTTCTCAGGTTCCGATTTTAAGAGGGGCCTGCTTTTTTATTTTTTGTTAAAATTAAACTAGGAATGAAAGTATATAATTATACTTTATTCTTCTTGCTAGAACTAAAGACTCAATATATCCTGATTAGCACAACATAATACTTGTTAAAAATAATTTTTATTATGAGTTTAGCCAACTTGAATGCACCCAGAAAGGTGATATGTACTGTGTTTTGGCTCTTGAGCCGCTATGAGCGTGAATGATACTGCACACAAAAATAATTCTACTTGGAATCGGCAAGTATACCACCGCCTGAAACTTGCCTTAAGTCTTGGCTTACGACGGCAAATTCTTCTGGCAGTATGCGATGATTTATACCTGAGAAATCAAGTAGCAGCCCGTTTGCATTCTACATTGGCTTATCCTGTAGGACAGGTACTATATCAGTCATCAAACGGTCAGGAAAATAGCACTCCAGCTTATCCGCGATTAGTCACATTGCGTTTAAATTTAAACGATCCCAATCCTCTAATCCAGATTAATCAATGGTTGACTAATTATCCACCGCCAATTGTTGGAGCATCAAAAGATAATCCTGGAAGACCTTTTCCAGTACCAGCATTTCAGATTGTCGGCGTGGAGCATCTCACTAAGCAACCAGTGGCGATACAGCGTTTATTTTTGCACTATCTCCGCTTAAGCGAACAATATTTCTCTACACAAGAATCCAGCCGATTTCTAGAATCTAATTTGCTGTTGTGGATACCGCGTCCTTGGTTATCGGCTATCAAGCAGTCAGCACCACAGTTTTGGCGTTGTCGTACTGGCGTATTTGTGTTTGCTGGAGAACCCACACCTGCAACTCAGAATTTGGGCTATCCAGAACGTTTTTCACGTTCAGGAAGCTTGGATTTAGGGAATATTGAGCAGTCGATTCTAGATGAATCAGCTAACCAAGCAGAACTCAGAACTGCGGCTACTGAGTTCAAGTTTGAGAATAATTCTAATTTCCCAGTAGAGGTACAAGGGAATCGCGTACACAAAACTGAGGAAGTTTCACCATCAACAACAGATTTATTGAAGGCTACGCCACAACAACAGGAATCTACGAATCGGTCTGGTGGGAGTAATAATCAATCGCTGTCGTCTTTATCTTATATTAGCAGTGAGTTAACGGAGCTAGTAATAGCAACAATCAATACAAGTATTGCTCGAAATACTGAGGATTCCTTACAACCACAGCAGATTTTATTGGAGATTGAAGAATTACACGAAAAGCAGGTTTCAGAGGAGATATTGGCAGAGGCTTATCATCGCTTAGGTACTTTATACCGCCTTCGCATTGAGCAAGGAGAGTCAACTTTAGAAAATCTGATGGTGGCAATTATTGCTTATCAGGAGGCAATTAGCTATGACGAAGGCTCACCACAACTCCCAGATATCTTGAATGACTTGGGTACACTCTACTGGATGTTATATCGCACACCACCGAATTCTGAGGAGGGACAAACTTATATAGAACAGGCAATAGAATTTTATCAGTTGGCCTTAAAGATGATTTCGCCCCAGACACATTCGGAAACTTACGCTCGTGTGCAAAATAATTTGGGGACAGCCTATGGTGATTTAGCTCGTTTTTCTCAACCATCTGAAAATTGGCAGTATGCAATATTAGCTTACAGTGAAGCACTCAGCTACCGTACAGCCGATATGGACTCCTTAAAGTATGCGGCTTGTCAGAATAATTTGGGTACTGCTTACTGGCATTTAGGGCAATACAACCAACCGATTGTGCATTTAAAGAAAGCGATCGCAGCTTACAATGAAGCACTTGTACACTACAACCCTGAAGAGGAACCACTCAAATATGGCATGATTCAAAACAATATCGGTACTGCGTGTTGGAATCTGGCACAATACGAACAACCTGCCCAAAATCTCCAGGTAGCCATAGATGTTTATAGCGAGGCTCTCAAGTATCGCACTCCCGCTAATGTTCCCAGTGCGTGCGCTGCTACACAAAATAATCTGGGTACTGCTTATTGGCATCTAGCCAACCTACCTGAGACTACTAAAGAGGCACGGCAAAATTATCTGCAACTATGTATCAGTGCTTACGAAGAAGCTATAGCTTTGGCTGACTCACTTAGCAGTACTTCTTTAAGTTTTGATTTGCTTGCTTCTTATAATAATCTGGGACTAGCACATTATCAGCTAGTAATAGATAAGTCTTTTAATGGCGACAAAGCAACACGCTCTCAACACTTGGAAGTAGCATTAGATAACCATTTGCAAGCCTTAAACGGATTAAGTAAACAACCAGAAGTTTATCAAACAACCTTCGCTTATGTGGTGAAAACTATTCGTGCTTTTCATAATGAATTAGGGATACAGGGACAAAATCTAGCTTTATCTAAAGTTCCTAGCCAATTGTTGCCAGAGATTTTGTCAAAATTATGAATCACATTTCTCCCCATAGCGCAGCTACGGTGTACACACAAGTCGAAAAAAGCTCGATTTCCCATTGTTCTCTCGTTTATCTTGTTTATCTCGTTTTATCTCGTTCCCATGCTCTGCATGGGAATGCCTGATTAGAGGCTCCGCCTCCAGTTAGACGTTGAGTCAGAGACTCAATGAATGCATTCCCAGGCGGAGCCTGGGAACGAGGAAAGTCTTATTAAGCAAGGTTTTTAGGGCTTGTGTGTACACCGAGGGGAATGCCAAAAATAACTTGATATCAGCTTGACAATTTGTCAAAATACGTTATAACGGTAGCGATGTCTACGATGGTAACAGAGCGGCTGGTGAGCGGAGTCGAACCATGTCAAGCTGCGCGAACGTGGAAGCAAGCTACGCCTACGCAATTACTGTTTTACTAATTACAAAGTAGTGAAATATCTTAATAACCCATAATCATAGCTTAATAAATATAAAGTATTCATTAATTTATTTTGAAATATACATAAATATTTTATAAAAAAAACAATAAGATATTGGCGTATTTTCCGTAAATTTACTAAGGTAGACTGAAGGCCTACTCGAAAGAAGTTCCAGGATGATAATTAGAACCTAGAATTATGAAACTAAGTTTTGTTTTGGCTACTGCTATATCTAGTTTTTTTGTGAGTTCGACCACAGTATTTGGTTTCTCTGGTCAAGCACAGGCTCTAACTTTTGCTGGCTTTTCTAGTGGTACATGGGGAAATCCTACCCCAGGAAGCACCGATACTAATCCCATATATACAGGTGTGGGAAGCAACATATTTACTTCGGGTAAACCTAATTTGTCGTCACAACTTCCAAATAAACTAACTTTTAATGGAAATTCATTTTCTGCGGGCATTAACTCTGTATTTAAAATAGGTGATTTAACTTATTTTAATGGAACGATACTCACCGATACAGGTATTGAATTTGTACCTTTAAATCTCAATCTATCCTTGAGTTCTCCGGTGGGAACCAGCCAAGTTTTTGACTTCAACTTGCATCTAGTAAATACACTAAACGACCCAACAGATCCTGAAAAGAGTGCAGACTTTTTACTTTTAGACACAAATTTCAGTAATCGCAGTTTCACCTTTGGAAGCAATAAATACACTCTTGAGCTAGTCGGCTTTAATCCAAGCGGTCGCCAGATAAGTCTTAAGGCTTTTGAAGAAGCTACAACTACAACAGCTATTTATGCCAAGATCAAAAATATACCCGAACCTGCGCCAGTGGTGGGTCTATCCTTACTAGGGATATACTTGATATCTCGTAAAAATTATTGGAAAAAAAATACTAAGAGCTTTTAAATATGCTTTATTCAAAACCATTTTAGAGACGTAGCAGTACTACGTCTCTAAAGGGGTTTTTCACCAAAGGTCTAATTTATTTTGCTGAAAATCCTTAATTTTGGCGATGAATCACAGAATCACAGACGCGATGAATCGCGTCTCTACAAGGCAGGGTTAGGTTGGGTTCGGCTTTGAAGTAGCTGAATAATTGCAGCTTTTTCTAAGATTCCAACTAGAACACCATTCTCACGAATCACGGGAAGCACAGATAGTTTTTGTTGTTCGAGTAACTGCATGACTTCTAGCAGAGGTTGATCTGATTGGACTGTGGTAGATTCGGTAATTGGTCGCATGATTTCTTTTACTTGAGTTTCTGACCACAGTGCTGTGGGGATGGTTCTTAAATTATCAATTGCGATCGCACCTACTAATTGTCCATCATCATTAGTCACTAAGAACCGATGCCAGTTTTGCCCACTGATGACTCGCTCATCGGCAAATTCTCTCAGAGTAAGATTAGCAGATACAATCGGGCTGTCATGAGTTACAGCATCCTCGGCTGTCAAACCTGTAAGTTTTTCTTGCACTCTGGCAAATTGAGCCGAATTACCAGCATTTTGCAACAAGAAGAAGCCAATTAACAAATTCCAGAAGTTACCGGAGTTGCCAGATAATAATAGGGGAAGTACACCGGAAAGAATTGCTACCCAACCAAATATTTGTCCAACTCGACTAGCAAAGGTTACACCTTTATAAGGATTACCTGTAATTTTCCAAACAATAGCTTTCAGTATATTTCCACCATCTAAGGGCAAGCCAGGAATCAGGTTAAATAGCGCTAATGCTAAATTAACAGAAGCTAGAACACCAAGAATTGCAGCTAACGGCCCTGATGCAGCAGTAGTAATACCAATCGCTGTAAGCATACCGCATAGTAGTAAGCTTACTATTGGCCCAGCGATCGCAACCCAGAAAGCTTCACCTGGAGTTTTCGACTCTTTTTCTAAGCTCGCCAAACCGCCAAATATAAACAGCGTGATGGATTTGACATCAATTCCCTGACTAATTGCAACAAAACTGTGGCCTAATTCATGGGCGACGACAGAGGCGAATAACATCAGCGCTGTCATCAATCCTAGTAGCAAAGCCAACCCCGCAGACAACTGGGGAAATTGCGCCGCCAGTCCACTGCTATAGCTCCAAGTTACTAAACCCAGAACTAAAAACCATGACGGATGGATATAGAAGGGAATTCCGAAGAGATTCCCAACGCGAATTGTGCCATTCATGTCGTTCACCTTTAATTTCAGCTTCGAGAGGTTTGCTTTCGTTCTTCTTGATGTCTTTATTGTAACGAAAGGTTAAGAGATTTTAATATTGATGGCGGTAGTGGTGTCCGTCTGTAAAGGTGCGGTTATTGGTAATATTGGAAGCAAGAGTTTAAATGGGTATATTAGAATGAAAACTCGTAATGCTTTCGCCACGTTAACGATTTATGTATTGTCGGCACTCACTATTCTGGACTTCGTAAGTCTACACAAAGTCCAGGCTGAATCTACAGTCGAAGCTGAATCCATAAGAGATTGTCGCAAACTCGTGACAGGCACGTACCTCACGACACTCTCTACCTCTACTAACTTCGGTAGGGTTCGTGGGATTTTAACGTTCAATCGAGACGGCAACTTTGTTACCACTGCCTCAATCCAAGGTGGTGTTCCCAAGACCCCACCCTTTAGTAATGTACAGGGCAGTTGGAAGTGTACCTCTTCGAGAGAGATTACTGCCACGGGACTCGACTTCACTTACTCAACAGCGACAGTACCCGGCTCAATTACCAGAAGCGATTTTCGGGCGACATTTGATCCAAAAGATGGGATAGTGCAAGCAACAGCAACACTGAAGTCGTTTAATCTAAATGCAAATCCGCTCAAAGATTATGCCCCGGTACAGCAGACGTTCACTTTCACGGGGCAACGTATAAAACCGTAACTTCTCAATAAATACGGGGAAGTTGTTTGTAACTCATCAAATGGTAGAGAAACAGACTGTGCTGGAGAAGGTTCCGCAACTTCGAGCTTTTAAGTTGTCTTTGTTGTCTTCCACAACGACAACTTAAAAGCGCCTTGGTTCTTCATACTCTTTTTTTGGCGAAGGTATTGAGAAAAGCAAGTATATAAGTATATTTCCAAGTAACTCTCACTACCTCTCGATCGCCTAGACCTTGAACGAGTACACTTTGCTAATCATAGTTGCCTTACAAGCTCTATTTCATGCCATTGCTCAAGCTCAAGATGAACAGATTTTGCGATCGCACACATGGTTGCAAAGCTTTCCACAGTTTCAAAATAAATGACCTTTTATTCGCCTCATTAATAAATATAATAATCCCGAATTTCTCTCCTCATCTCCCCCTGATAACTTTTTCTAGCAAAATTCTAGTGAAACAT
Source organism: Nostoc sp. NMS4 (assembly GCF_017115095.1). Taxonomy (GTDB): domain Bacteria; phylum Cyanobacteriota; class Cyanobacteriia; order Cyanobacteriales; family Nostocaceae; genus Nostoc. Next base: position 15,836 of record NZ_JABXKI010000091.1, read on the forward strand.
TATCAGGGGTGTATTTTCTGGCTTAGGTATCCACTTATGTGGGAATTGTCGCCATCTGCTGAGAAGTTTTCTGCAACATTGGGGTAATTATATCTGCGGGCACAGGACAACTGAAGTAGTAACCCTGACCTTCATCACATCCTTGCATTTTCAGATAGTCAAGCTGTTCTTGGGTTTCCACACCCTCTGCCGTGATGTTCAATCGCAGACTTTTTGCCAGGGCAATAATCGCATTAGTGACGGCGGCACTATCAGGATTAGATATGACATCCTGTACAAATGATCGGTCGATCTTGAGCATATTCACAGGAAAGCGCTTCAAGTAGTTGAGGGAGGAATAACCAGTACCGAAGTCATCTAGAGCCAACCATATACCGAGTTCTCGTAACTGTTTTAAAGTTTTAACCGATCGCTCCATGTCAGCCATCAAGAAGCTTTCCGTCACTTCCAATTCTAGGTGAGATGCTTGCAGTCCAGTCTCCTCAAGAATTTGGTTGATGACCTCAACTAGATACGGTTGTTCAAACTGTCGGGCTGAAAGATTCACAGATATCCGAATTGGGGTAAATCCAGCAAGTTGCCAAGCACGGTTTTGGAGACAAGCAGTTCGCAAGACCCATTCGCCAATTGATACGATCGCACCATTGGTTTCTGCAATGGGAATAAACTTTATGGGAGAAACTAAACCCAATGTCGGATGCTGCCAGCGAACCAATGCTTCCATAGCTGTAATTTGTCCGGTGTGTAAATCAATCAGAGGTTGGTAAAAAACCAGCATTTCATTACGGTCAAGCGCTCCATGTAATTCATTTTCTAAAATTAGTCGCTCCTGCAACTGAGCATTAATTTCCGGCGAATAGTATTGGTATTGGTTACGCCCTTGCTGCTTCGCTTGATACAGTGCGATATGAGCCTGTTGCAAAAGTTGATCTACGCTATTAGGATCATTTATTCCATTAATTGTGATGCCAATGCTGGCGGTGAGATGAATCAAGTTACCCTCTAGAGAAAAGGGTTTACTTAGAGTACTCAATAGCATCTGAGAGAGCTTAATCACACTTTCAAAAGAAACAATATCTATACGAGCAATGGCAAATTCATCTCCACTCAAATGGGCAAGAATATCTGTTTGTGCCATGCAGGATGATAACCTTTGAGCAACTGCTCTTAACAACAAATTTATTGTTTCATGCTCCAACCCATGACTCATACCAGTGAAATCATCAATACCCAACAAAAAGACAGCTACAAGACGCTGGTTGTTTTCAGGTTGAGATAGAGTCTGATGGAGGCGATCGCAGAATAAATCACGATTGGGTAATCCAGTTAGATCGTCATAATTACTGATGTAGTGAATTAATTCATCTAATTTGTGAAGAGTTTGTGAGGTATCCGCCATCAATGTACCGGCTTCATCAACAAAATCTGTGGGCAATTCCGGTAAGGTTTTGGTGTTTAGATAATTTTGCAATGCCGCAGATGTCAAAATAACAGGTTGAAGGAGGTGGTGTAGCGCGTAAAGGGTGGCGGCTGTACCCGCTAAGGTAGCCAGCAGAGCAATCAACATAACTCGAATCGCCATCTCTAAGGAATAGGAGTTTGAGATAACGAAACTCAAGAGTAAGCTTAGAAGTGGTATATGAGTACCCAAAAATGCCACCAACATTATTTTACTGGTGTAACTTTTTTTGAGTAATGGAAAACGAGCTAAAAACGAGTATAGATAGAGCTTGTGACTGAGCTTCATAAAATCTGTTCGGTAGTTGGTAAATTAGTTCCGAGCTATTTTTGCAAAAAGATATTTTTGATTGACAATTCAGTGAAATTAGCTCTCATGGAACCCAACCCTGATAAGGTTATATCTTATGCTTCCCAATCTAGGTTTCTATTTGATATGTATAACGATAAAGTTTTTGTAAAGCTTATTAAAAAATGAATTTCACTTTAATATCTAAATTATGTTAATGATTGTTATTAGTTTTTCTTCAAGCGATTTAAGAGCAAAAAACATATAAAAATCAGATTTTATGGGGAGAAATTATTTTTTATAACTAACGGTAGAGACGCAAAAAAATTAAAAAGAGTACGCACCGTTCTTAAATCATTTGTGAACAATAAGATCCCCGACTTCGTAAAAGTTGTCGGGGATCTAAGTCTCTCGATTTTTACAACTCATTTAGGATTGCTATATCTGTTCAAAAATCAAATATGATTGCTATATTTTGTCAGGACACAACATTGCTATTACCTGACTGCGTGGTTATTTACCTAAAAATTTTGATTGCTATAACCTGAAAAGAGGAGATTTGTAACTTCCTCTAACACCTTTAATGCTGTTAATGAACCTCGAATCAACCGAGTAGCGGCAAGGGGTTGTCGAAGCATTGCGATCACTAACGGAAAAGGGTTTAGGGAGCCATCAGAGTTAATTGCTGGTGTAAGATCGGGGATATTATGCTGGCAATCGTCGCTGACTATTCGCAGCATTGCCACAGACACCCCAGCCGGATTGAAAAATTCTAAAGCCGTAAATCCTTCCATATCAACAACATCAGCCGCCAAAGTCTTACCTAAACGCCGTTTTTCAGCAGCAGACGAAATCACGCGATCGCTTGTCACTGACTTGACTAAAGATGCTTTTTGTGATATCGAAGAGTGCAATTGGGCTGTAAAGGTGCGATCGCATTCTTGTAGTTTCCCCTGATAAATACAATCTTGATACAGCACAATATCACCAACTGTATAGCGATCGCTCAAGCTGCCACATATACCCATAATCAGCACTCTGGATTCTGGGACGAGAAATTGTCCTTGTTGCAGGTATTTGAGTAAAGGCTTCATTCCCACAGGTATGGCTACTACTGTTGGAATGAAGCCAGTAACACCCCTTAATCCGCGACACACAGCTTGATATTCTGCTCCTTGAGGCACCAGAATTGTGTTGATGGGCAAAAAATTAGACACTAGTTCTCTCAACAAAACCAAGTTTTATCTTTGAAGTTTCCTTTTGCATTCCAGATTCGATCATATCTGAGTCACAATAACTAATATAAACTTACGCGCTGAAGCCTCCACTTGCCGCAATTGCTCAATCAGATTCGTACCCCAGGGCAAACGCATCAAAATTAGACATGGAGATGTGGTATAGTCATGGGTTATAGTTTTGTCAGCATTTCAGGCGATCGCAACATTGATAAATTAAGTTAAAAGGGTTTGGCGCAGCCTCACAAAGAAATAAATGGTATTAGTGCTGCTACGTCTCTACTCCTATGTCTAATGTATGAGCGTACAGATATGCACCCATAAAATGTATTTAGAACCGCTATAGTTTTTTCAATGATAGACCTAATGGTAGAAAGAAATTCTCTCTTGCAAGAGAGGTGAAACCCTAGCAGATAGTTAAAGATGATATAAGAAGTCGCAAAAAAATCTCTAGTTATTAGGTAAAAACAATGTTGACTCCATTTTTAACCGCCCTCGCTACAGCTTTAAGTCTGTTGATTGTTGATTTAGTTGTTCCAGGCGTTAATATTGCTAATTTCCCCGCAGCTTTGATTGCTGCTTTAGTAATTGGTCTGATTAACGGTTCAGTTAAACCAATTCTTTCTACTCTTTCTCTACCACTTAACTTTCTCTCATTTGGAGCATTTTCGCTCGTCGTCAACGGTTTGTGTTTCTGGTTAGCATCAGTGGTAGTCCCTGGTTTCGCAGTTCGCGGAATTATTGGTTTCCTGCTTGGGCCAGTAATTCTAACTTTTGCTAACACCTTCATTAACAACTACTTTGTTGAAAGAAATCTTTTAACTAGCAGTGGTGATGTAAAAAATCAAGCTGAATTACCCTCTTCTAGATAAGTTAGAGCGAGTGGAAACGCCAGTTACATCACGTTTCTCACCTACATAAAATCTCCGAAGGTGGATTTCCTAATTCGGTATCTCAAATGAATGTAATTAAACAAAATCACAAAGTTGTAACATCATGAAATTAGTTCGTTTTCTTCTAGGTTTGTTAGTTCCCCCTTTAGGCGTTTTCTTGACGGTTGGGGTTGGGCCAACTCTGTTTATTAACATTTTACTCACCGTTTTAGGTTGGCTTCCCGGTAGTATTCATGCAATTTGGGTTATAGCCAAACATGATGAACAACTCAATCGAGAAGGACGTATTTACTAAAATACGCAATAGTAAAGCCCTCATCCCCCAACCCCTTCTCCCAATATTGGGAGAAGGGGAGCTAATTTAAAAGTTCCTCTCCCCAGTTGGGGCTATGGTGTACACACAAGTCTGAAATAGCTGATTAACCAAGGTTTTACCCCACCCTAACCCTCCCCTTGCAAAGGGGAGGGAACTAGAGTTTCTTGTTTCCCCCCTTGGCAAGGGGGGATTAAGGGGGGTAATTCGAGTTGTGTGTACACAGTAGCCTTGCAAAGGGGAGGGAACTAGATTTCTTATTTCCCCCCTTTATAAGGGGGGATTAAGGGGGGTAATTTGACTTGTGTCTATACGGTAGCCCTAGTTGGGGAGAGGGATTTAGGGTGAGGGCTTTTGATTCATGAAAACTGCTGTTTCAATAAAATAGGGTGGGAATTTACCCACCCTACTTTTATAAGTAAATAAACTTTAAAACAGTCTATTTATGAATAGTCTCGCGTTCTTTTTCTTTAGTAGTTGGTTCCTTATCTTTGAATAAGTCAGCCGCAGTTAAGAGTAACTCTCTCAAGGTTTGTTTGATTTGGCGCTCTTTTCTTGCTAGAGATGTACCAGCTTCACCCAGCTTATCTTCTAGTTGCGATCGCTTCTGTTCTACCTGTACAGCTACAGACTCTGCTTGGGGACGAGCTTTATCATACCAGTGTTTAGCCTCGTCTAGATAATCTTGAACTTCCATATTACGTCCGCCATAGCGTGCAGCCATATTAGCTCGAACAATGGCTAGCTGCGCTTGCAGTTGCGCGTAACGTTTCTTTAACAATCCAACTTCTTCACTATCTTTAATAGCATTGACAGCAGAATCAATTGCAGTTTTGGTACTAGCAGGTTTTTCCTTACCCGTCTCTTCAATTTCTGCCAAAATTACATCAACTTCTTGCTGGAGTTGTTCTTCTTCACCATCAAGTTGAGCTTGTAGCCTTTTTATATCTGTTTTAGTTTGAGTGATGCTTTCGTGTCTTTTGCTATTAATCCCTTCCAGCGCTCCTTCAATGGAAGCTGTTACTTCATCTTTCAGTTCGCTACCTTTTTCTTGGAAGTTTTCAATTACCGCAGAAACAGCATCTTTCACAATACTACGAACTTCACTTGAACCTTGTTTAAACTCAGAAGCCACTTGAGAAACTGCGGATTTGACAATTTCTCGAATCCGGTCTGTTCTTAATTGTCCAGTTTCTTTTGCTTGTTGTAAGTCGGCTTGAATTTGCTGCTTGATATTGTTAGACATTTTCAACTCTGGGGATTTAACTAGTTTGGATAAAATTTTCTAGAGATGTTCCTACATCAACATTATGGCGTAGCCTGATTAAGCTAGACACTTCCTTTAGATAGAAAATTCTAGCCCCAAAGAGGTGATGTGTAAGATGTTGCCCATTTGTGAGATGATGAATATTTAGTGGCAGTAATTGGGAGTGAAATATGTGGCGAGTAAATATTACTTGTTCGGGTGATGCATGGAAAATCTATGGTGTTGATTTTAAAGCGATCGCAGCAAAATATCAAGGTGAATTGATCGGTTCCAAAAAAATGCCAGATGGTACGCGCATCATGTCCTACAAAATTGAGGATGCTAGCGATGCAGAAGCTTTTCAAGAAGATTGTGCAAATTTTACTGGATTTACAACTGACTTTGAATCACTCTAGTATTGCTTCTAACACTTATACCTGCAAGCAGTATGTCCAAATTTGGAGAAATTAATTGAAAAAACTACTTACATTAGTATTCGTAACGTTTTTGTTATTAATCAGTACTTTTACTTTACCTGCTAGGGCAGCAGACACAGTTAACGGCGAACAAATATTTAGTGTTCATTGTGCTGGTTGTCATATCAACGGCAGCAATATAGTTAGACGTGGTAAAAATCTCAAAAAGCAAGCCCTGAAAAAGTATGGTATGGATTCAATAGAGGCAGTTACATCTATAGTAACCAATGGTAAAAATAATATGTCAGCCTACAAAGAACTACTCACTGAACAGCAAATTCAAGACGTTGCTGCTTATGTTCTTGAACAATCTGAAAAAGGCTGGCGTTAAAAACTTAGGAGTTGGGAGTTAGAAGTTAGAAATTAGGAATTATCAGTTATGATTTATCTATTAGTAATTCTTAAGTCTTCTCATTCCTAACTTTTCACTCATAAATTGAAAATGAACTTACCCGCAGCTAGTCGTCTCCAATTTACTCCCGATTTGAACATCTGCCGCATTTTAAATGGGATGTGGCAAGTTTCCGGCGCACACGGACAGATCAATCCCAATGCTGCCATTGAGACTATGTTCAAATATCTAGATGCTGGCTTTACCACTTGGGATTTAGCAGATCATTATGGACCAGCAGAAGATTTTATTGGTGAGTTTCGTTGTCAACTAATTGATACTCGTGGGAAAGATGCTTTATCTCAGGTGCAAGCTTTTACAAAATGGGTTCCTCGTCCAGGCAAAATGACGAAAAAACTCGTTGAGGAAAATATTGATATTTCCCTGAGAAGAATGAATGTGCAATCGTTAGATTTGATGCAATTCCACTGGTGGGAATATCAGGATAAAAATTACCTGGATGCCCTCAAATATATGGCAGAACTTCAGACTGAGGGTAAAATTAAGCATCTAGGTTTAACTAATTTTGACACAGAAAACTTAAAGATTATTACCGAAGCAGGGATTAAAATCGTTTCTAATCAAGTGCAATTTTCTCTGGTTGATCGCCGCCCTGAAGTTAATATGGTGGAGTTTTGTCAACAGCATGATATAAAACTTTTTACTTACGGTACACTATGCGGTGGTTTGTTATCAGAAAACTATTTGGGGAAACCGGAACCAAGAGGATTCGATCTCTCTACAGCTAGTTTGAAAAAATATAAAAATATGATCGATGCTTGGGGTGGTTGGCAGTTATTTCAAGAGTTGCTAGCTATCTTAAAGGAAATTGCTAATAAGCATGGGGTAAGCATTTCTAACGTGGCAGTGCGTTACATTTTAGATCGGCCAACTGTGGGCGGTGTGATAGTTGGTGCAAGACTTAGTGTATCCGAACATATAGAAGATAACGCCAAAGTATTTAGTTTTAGTTTAGATGCAGACGATCGCGATCGCATCAATGCAGTATCTCGCCAATCACGCGATTTGTACCAGCTCATCGGCGATTGCGGTGACGAATATCGGCGATAATCATCAGTATGGCGGCAAAATAAATGTACCTTCGCTACTTTTACGCTGCTAAGAGGTTGTTCGCGCATATTTCCAATAGCCTAGCTTTCAAATACCAAGCGCGCCCGGATCAAAGCCCTCAACAATTTATTATGCAGAAACTTTCTATTAGGGACTTCCAAATAAAAAAAGATCCAATTAATTCTTGTATGGTATAACTATCTTGGAAGATTAAGGCGTATGTGGAGAAGTTTAAGATGGTTCTAGTAAACTAGCAGAATTAACATCTAAAAACAACGTCGCTTGAGTTTGTTGACGAAGAATAGAAGCCGGACAGTCTATACTAATAGATTCTTGCAGTATCTTTTTTACCACATTCGCTTTACGTTTTTCTGGAGCAAGACAGATAATTTTTTTAGCTAAACAAATCGCCGGAAGGGTGACAGTAAAAGCATACTGTGGGACAATTTCTAGATTCGGAAAGTGACCTGTACTTACTTGTTGCTGACGGTTAACTGTATCCAGTTTCACCAATTTCACGCTGTAAGGATCTTGAAAATTTGCTACAGATGGATCGTTAAAAGCTAAATGTCCATTTTCGCCAACACCAAGACAGCATAAGTCAATCGGTTGAGCTTGTAATAATTTAGTGTAGCGATCGCACTCTGCTAGTGGTTGTAATGTATCACCTTCTATATAGTGAAATTTCTTAGGAGCAACCAGTTTCTCTACACGTTCTCGCATATAACGCCGAAAACTTGCAGAATGGCCAGCACTAATTCCCAAATATTCATCTAGATGGAACAGAATAATCCGTGACCAATCTACACCACCCAATGCAATCAAAGCATCAAGAAATTTGAGTTGAGAATTACCTGTGGCTAACAAGAGAGCAGCTGTATCCTGTTGCTTGAGAACCTGCTGTAAGTATTTTTGCACAATTTCAGCAACATCTTCAGCCATTTCGACTTCAGAGTTGTAAATCTGCACTAGTAAATCATCAACATGAAAAAAGTTTGTAGCGGCTACCATTTGCTTACATCGAAGGTTATCAATTATACGGCAGTTTATTAATAGATTTTACCTGTCTGCCCCTATATGCCCGGTCCAGTATAGATTTTAGGATTTAGCAGATTGATTAATGTGTAACTCTTAAGATTTTCTTCCCCAATCTCCAATCCCCTGTAAAGACAAAAAACAATGTAAACTATTTAAATTAAGTTAACAATTATTTACATTTTACCTAAAAACCATGCTGGCTGCAATTCTCTTTGACCTAGACGGCACTATTGTCAACACTGACCCCATACACTACCGAGCTTGGCAGGAAATGTTGTTAAATTACAGCATAGAAATTGACGAAAAATTTTATAAATCCCGAATTAGTGGAAGACTAAATCCAGAAATTGTTAAAGATATTCTGCCACAATTATCAGTAGCAGAAGGGCAAAAATTTGCAGACGAAAAAGAGGCGCTTTTCCGCAAACTCGCCCCACATCTCAAACCTCTAAGTGGATTTTCTCAACTACTAGAATGGACAGATACACATCAATTAAAACGTGCATTAGTAACTAATGCTCCTAGACTAAATGCAGAATTTATGCTAGAGGTTTTAGGGATCAAAGAAGCTTTCCATACAGTTATTTTAGCGGATGATTGTATTGCAGGTAAACCCGACCCTGCGCCTTATCAAGTTGCCCTAAATAAGTTGGGGATTACAGCAGAAGAAGCGATCGCTTTAGAAGACTCTCCCTCTGGCATTCGTTCAGCAGTAGGCGCAGATATCCCCACCATTGGTATAGCGTCCACCCACGATCCGCAAGTTTTGCAGTCAGTTGGCGCATTTATGGCAATTCCAGACTTTACTGATTTGCAGTTGTGGACATTCCTGAACTCACTCATCGAGCCAGATTTAAGTGCGATCGCTTCCACTTTTTAACCGAGCCATATCACGCAAGGGTGGTGCGCCAAACAACCGACTGTATTCACGGCTGAACTGTGAGGGGCTTTCATAGCCCATGTAATGACTGACACGGAAGCCAGCAAAGGTATGCAGGAATTCCGCAAAATCGCGCTTCCGGCTGAAGCGATCGACTAAGCAAACTACTAGTTTTGAGGGTTTGTAGTAAGCACTTTAGTGCTTAGAAAATAAGGACTAAAGTCCTTACTACAAGCCTTTACTTACTTTTCAGCCAGAATCGCGTAAATTTCTCGCTTAACTTGCTCTAAAAGCTCACGCACCCGATTTATCCGCTCCATATTGCCACTACGAGCAACCTGCACCACCGCAGCAGCTAGTTCTGTGGCGGCATTCCGCAACTCAATAAACTCTTGGGGCTTACCTGTAACAAAACTTTTGAAGGTATCCCAAGGAGAGTCTGAAGGTTCTTGTTGGGTACGTTCTGCTAATAATTGTCTACCCTCATCCGTAATCGTGTAAATCCGCTTGCCACCTTCCTGGGCGCTCTTGAGATAACCACCTTCTTCCAGCAATTGGAGAGTTGGATACACTGAGCCAGGACTGAGGCGACGGAAACCACCATGACGAGTTTCCATTTCTTTAATCAAGTCGTAACCATGACTAGGATGCTCGGATAACAATTCCAGCAGAATGAACTTGATGTCACCCCGACGAGTCCGATATTCATCTCCCCAACCACGACCAA
>NZ_JABXKI010000238.1 GCF_017115095.1 Nostoc sp. NMS4
AGAGCTATGAAGCTTATAGAGTCTGTCTTGTAGCTGATTTTGTCCCCCCTTCAGGTTGCAATCATTAATTGAATTAGTATAAGTTGGGTAGAGCGGAGCAAAACCGAATCTACGAAAAATAGATTTACGATCCATTTTTACGGTGGCGTGTACTTAGGAACTCAGTTTTTCTGAAAAACTGGGTTTTTAGCACTTTTATATTTGGGCTTGACAGATTACTAATCTAGTCCTCTAACTGTTGCATTGGTATCTCAATAGTAAACTCAGTTCCTTCTCCTGGTGTAGAATCACAGGTTAAACTACCTTTGTGTTTGTCCACGACAATTTGATAGCTAATCGACAACCCTAAACCCGTGCCACTTCCTACTGATTTGGTGGTAAAAAATGGGTCAAATATTTTCTCCTGCACGGCTTTTGTCATGCCATAACCGTTATCAGCAATCCGAATTATCGCTGTATTAGAATCTGTTAGTTCAGTAAAAATGTGAATTTGTCCTATTCTACGAGAAGCCGATGAAGTATCTATATCTTTTGTTAATTGTTCTTGGTCATTTACTAATGATGGATGTTCTATGATTAATGACTCTTCTAAAACGTCAATTGCATTACTGAGGATATTCATAAATACCTGATTTAGTTGACCAGGGTAACAAAAAACTTCTGGTAAGTTTCCATATTTTTTAATCACTTCAATTTCTGGAAAATTGCTATTTTCTTTCAGTCGGTGCTGCAAAATCATTAAGGTGTTGTCTATTCCCTCATGAACATCTACAGGCTTCATCTCAGCTTCATCTAGGCGAGAAAAGTTGCGTAAACCCAAAACAATATTTCGGATACGTGAACTCCCCACTTTCATTGAATCTAGAATCTTGGGCAGGTCTTCTGATAAAAAATCTATGTCAATCTCCTCAGCTTTCTCCTCAACTAAAGGCGAAGGATGGGGATATTCTTGCTGATAAGCAACTATCAAATCTAGCAATTCTTGGACATACTCACTAGCATGATTAATATTGCCATGAATAAAGTTAATCGGGTTATTTATTTCATGAGCAATTCCTGCTACCATTTGTCCCAAAGAAGACATTTTTTCACTTTGAATTAATTGGATTTGAGTACGTTGTAATTCTTGTAAAGTTTGTTGTAAGTACTGATTTTTGTCGTTGAGTTCTTGGGTTCTTTTCTGAACTTTTCCCTCTAGAGTATGGTTGTATTCCTCCAAGCTTTCTTTAGCTTGTGCCAAGTTTTTATAGAGAATAGCATTCTCTAGAGATATTGCTGCTTGGGTAGTGAGGAGTTTGAGAACTTCTACGCGATCGCGTGTAAAAGCTCCTGTCGTTAGACGATTTTCTAGGTAAAGAATCCCAATCAATTTACCTTGATTTAGAAGAGGTATAGCCAATAAGCTCTTAGGTTCTTCACCAATGATATAACTATCAACTGCTAGAAAAGAAACAGCTATTGGATCGTCAATAACTAAGATTTCTTTGGAGCGTTTAACATAGTTAATCAAAGTAATGGGAACATCGTAGCTTGACTCAAGGTAAGTTGATGGAAACTCAGTGTAGGTATGCTCAAAATTTGAACTTGAACAAACTGCTGTCACGATTAATGCTAAGTTGTCTCCTTCACTCAAAATTAAAGCGCATTTAGAAGCCCCGGCATTTTCCATCACAACTTCCATTAAAGTAGAAAGTAGTCGCTCAAGCTCGATTTCCCCGGAGAGTGCTTGAGATGCTTTAATAAATGCGGACAAATCCAGAGAATCAGAAATACTTGTCTTTGAGCCAATAACAGTTTGTTGATTACTCAAGGTAGATAAAGATGATATAGATATACTATTGGAAGAAGTGCTTTCGTCGCTGGCACGGATACTCAGTTTTTCTTGCTGGAATATAGGAGTAAGTAATTGGGGATAGCGTTTTGCCAAATCGTCAACTTTGGCTTTTGCTCCCCAATTAACGTACCCATAGTAAGCATCAATTAAGTAGGTTTGGGCAATTTTTTGCTTGCCCCATTGTAGATAAAATTTAGCTGCAAGTTCCTGAGCTAAAGCTACTTCATTTTTGTAGTTATGTTCTTCAGCTAGGGAGATAGCACGGTCGTATTCTTCCATTGCTTCAAGATATTTCCCTGTAACTCGATGCCTTTCTGCCTCCACCAAATAAAATTTATGGGAATTATTCATTGGGGCATGATATGCCCAATATTGCATCTTTTCCTGATTAGCTTGCACCCGATCGAGAATGCACTTTTGCTCTGAATCAGATGCGTCAGCGTACACCGCCAGTTTGGCCAGAGAATCATAAAAATAGAAAATAGGAACAACCAGTTGTCCTGTACCACTATCTAAATACTTTTCAGCTAGGGTGGCATTTTCAGCTGCTTGAGGGAACTGCTGAAATAAGTAGCATAAATGTAGTTTGTAGAAATATAGATATAAAAGTCCGATTCCATCCTTAGCTTCCAAGTGAAGCGGCAGCATTTTCTCCTCATCATAGGCTTCACCAATTAAACGACAAGGATCTTCTGCAACCCCCAGTAAATTTAAGACACTCTGTTGATAAATGCAATTCCAGTTAAATGCTCTTTCTTGCTTGATTTGCTTTAGGGCATTGCTGTAGTTTGCTATCTCGCGTTCTAGCCCTGTCAGTTCTCTACCTATGGAATAAGAACAGAAGCAATAAGACTGAAGAGCTGAGGCTGCAAATTCTAAATCTCCTGTTTCCATCACCAGAGAGTAAGCATCCAGTATAGAATTTAATATTTCATTAGGATGCTCCTTCCAATGCCGAATACCTCCATGAAATACCACCATGACTTTTGCTTCAACTTCTTTAGCATTGTACTTAGCCACCAAACTTAAAGCCAGTTTGCCAAAATCATAGCCAGACTGAATATCTCCCTTTTCGCTACAGAGGATAGTTCCGTAAAGAACGTATGCAAAGGCGGACAAGGGAGCATTGCCATATTTGAGCGATAAGTTGATTTGTTTAAGAACAATCAGGAAAAAAAGTTCAGGAGTGACTGCATAGGCGAAAAAAAGCGCATTCGATAGAATCCGCATAACTACCAATGTTTGTTCTGCCGTCATTTCTGGCAGATCGATTAAATCCTCAATCCGCTTTCCATTTAAATTTGATGTTAATTCAGCGATCGCTAGCTGAATATCTAACTGGTTGGGATTTTCAGGTAACTCAACTTCCAACAATTTTAGAACACTTAGTGCAGTCCTGACAGATTCTAATGCTTGGTTCTGCGCCCCATAAGCTTTAATTTTGACTTCATAAACTTTTACTTTCTCCAGCAGTGTTTTGGCTTGTGCCAACACTACCTCTACAAATTGCTCCATTTGCCTAAAATCGCCAGCTAGATACGCAGCCTCGGCTGCTGTCTCATACAAAGCTAGGATTAGCTGATATTTAGTCTCCCAACTATCACTTGCTAGCAATTGGATGCCGATAGTTAAATACTTAACAGCAGTGGGATAAGCTGTTGATGCTAAAGCTTTACGTCCAGCAATTAGATTCATCTGGGCTAGTTCATCTCGTTTAGCTTCAGGGGAGATGAATTCTACTGCGATATTAAACTGATTGACAAGCTCAAAAATCTTTTCTTCCTGTTCTGCAACAGGAATATTATTCAATAACAGTAGCCCAATTTTTAAGTGAATTGGCTTCTTTTCTTCTTCAGGAATTAAAGAATAAGCGGCTTGCTGCACTCGGTCATGGACAAATTTATACTTAGGTAGCTGTAAATTAGAATTTGAAAATTGTGTAGATTCTATTCCCTGAACAATGAATTCTTGATTAGTGTTATCTCTTAAAAAGATGTTGTAGTTTTCAGTCTGGGGTAAAACTAGCCCATCAAGTAATGCTTGCCACAAATCTGAGGCTGTCTCTAATACAGATTTTTCATTAACGATCGCCAGAGTTTTTAAGTCAAATTGATTCCCAATACAGGCAGCCAGTTTGAGAACTTTTTGGGTAGATATTGGCAATTTTTCTATTTGCAGGGCAATAAATTCTACTACATCATCTGTGAGAGCTAAATCTTTGATTTTGCAAATATCATACTGCCAATGACCAGCATCAAAATTTAATACAATTAGCCCATCATCATATAAAATTTTGAGAAACTGAACCGAAAAGAAGGGATTGCCTTTAGTTTTAGCAAACACCATCTGGGTGAGAGGAACAGCAACTAATTCAGGACAATGAAGTGTATCAGCAATTAGATGATTTAAATCACCCTGATTTAAAGGTGCTAAGGTAATTGTATTAATGATTGCTCCTGCTTTTTCAATCTCCTGTAGTGTCAAATGAAGCGGATGTGCCTTGGAAACTTCATTATCTCGATAGGAACCAATTAATAAAAAACCTCCTTTGGTTTCCCGCATCTGTTCTGTTTCTTCTGAAATAGAAGGCAACAGATTTTCACACATTAATAACTGAATTATTTTCAAAGAAGCCGTATCTGCCCATTGCAAATCATCGAGAAAGATAACTAAAGGATGTTCTTTAGTTGTGAAGATTTGGATGAATTTTTGAAACAATAAATTGAAACGATTTTGGACAGCGTTGCCAGATAGTTCAGTAACCGGAGGTTGCTTACCAATAATCTGTTCGAGTTCAGGGATGACATCAATGATCACCTGAGTTTGTGTACCCAATTCCCGCAGAATTTTTACTTTCCATTGTTGAATTTGGGCATCAGTTTCTGAGAGCAGTTGTCCGATTAAGTCCCGAAAGGCTTGTACTAATGCTGACAAAGGAATGTCACGTTGAAACTGGTCAAATTTTCCTTTGATGAAGTAACTACGCTGCCGCACAATCGGTTTGTGGATTTCATTGACCACGGCAGTTTTGCCAATGCCAGAGAAACCTGCAATTAATATCATTTCTGTTGCCCCATCTGTTACACGCTTAAAAGCAGCGAGGAGGGTTTCAACTTCACTTTGGCGACCGTAGAGTTTTTCGGGGATTACGAAACGGTCTGAGATGTCTCTCAAGCCGAGTTCAAAGGGTGCAATATTTCCTGTTTCTTGCCACTGGCTTTGACACACTTGCAAGTCATGCTTTAAGCCCAAAGCACTCTGATAGCGGTCTTCGGCATTTTTTGCCATCAGTTTGCTGATGATGTCAGACAAAATTGGCGGAATATTGGAGTTAATTCGACTGGCTTTTAGTGGTTGTTTGGCAATGTGAGAGTAAACCAACTCCATCGGATCTTTGCTGGTGAAGGGTAACTGTCCGGTGAGGAGTTGAAAGAAGGTGACACCAAGGGAATAAAAATCAGTACGGTAGTCGATACCTCGGTTCATCCTGCCAGTTTGTTCTGGGGAAATGTAAGCCAGAGTGCCTTCTAGGATGTTGGGATTAGTGAGAAATTGAATTTCTCTTGGCAGAAGGGTGGCAATACTAAAATCGATGAGTTTGATTTCATCTGTGGTAGGGTTTATGAGGATGTTGGCAGGTTTGATATCTTTGTGAATGATGCGTAGGCCTTGCCCGCCGGAGGCATCGCGGTGCAGTCCTTCTAGGGTAAAAGCAATTTTAATCGCAATGTGGAAAAACTCACTCAGAGAAAGCCAGTTTTCTTTCTTCCCCTTGTCCTCTAGTCGCCAGTCTTGGAGAGAAATGCCGCCAAAATCTTCCATCACTAAGACATAGCTGTTGCGGTAATTTTCTAAGCTATAGGTTTTGACTATGCCAGGAAGATCGAGGTTTTTGGTAATGATATATTGATTTCGGAACTGAGCTATTTCCGCAAAGGTAGGATATTCATTCCGCATCAATTTGAGAACAACTGATTTTTGGTCTTCTTCTCTAATGCCCCGATAAACTAGGGTTTTACTGCCTGAGTAGATTTGCTCAGTAATGCGATAGCCAGGAAAGGAATATAATGTATCCAATACTACTAACATTGCGGACTTTGCTCATAATTATTGTTTCTATGGGTTATTATTCCCGTGCAAAGACTATCCTCATCATGAAATAGGATTTTTTTTGTTTAATTTGTATTAGAAAATATGATTTTTAATATTTTTTTACTAAATATCTGAATCTTGAAATGTAGCGTTTTATCATCAGGTTAAGTAAAGATCAAAACCTCAACCCCAACCCCTCTCCGAACTCCCGAAGAGGGGAAATAAAGCAGAGCTTTACCGGGGTGAGGTTAAGCTATACCTCACTATATAATGATGATTTGTCAACATAAAGTGTTTTTGAACTAACTATTTTTACCCGCTTTTAACCGACACCCGTAACTATAGAAGGTGTATTTTTGGCTGCGATAATAATAACAAGCACAAATACTACTTAATTTTTTGTTTAATAAAAGTCACAACTTGAGTTAGCTGTTTCTTCAAACCATCAATTTCTGCTTGCATTTTGACAATTTTCTCATTTAATGCCTTAATTTCTGCGTCGGAGACTCCTCCAGTAATAGGGGTGGCGTTGCTTGCCGCCGTAGGCATCGCAGTATTTTCAGCACTAGGAATTGCTACTGCAACATTGGCGACGCTAGGAACTGCTACCGGAACATTAGTAACAGTAGAGGTTGCGACTGTGCCATTTTTAACAGCAGTTGCTGTTCCTACTGCGGCTAGTTCTGGGCGTGGCTGTTTCGCCTTAGCCATAGCTAGCTTAATCGCACCAATTAGTTGTTTCTGATCGAAAGGCTTACCCAGAAATTCAAAATATTCAAATGGTTCTGTGATTTTCTCCGTTACCTCTTCCTTGCGACCAGACATGATCACTAAAGGAATTTTCCTTAACTCTGGATCGGCTTGAACTTTCTGGAAAACCTCCCAGCCACTCATTTTAGGCAACAGGAAATCCAGCATAATCAGGCTGAGTTTTTCCTGAAGAATGAAATTTAGTCCTTCCAAACCGTCTTTTGCTTCCAGTACCTCAAAATTGCCCGGAGGCAACATTTCTCGTACTTTTACCCTGACAACTGTAGTGTCATCGATAACTAAAATCTTGTTGCTTGCCACGACTGTTTGCTCTAACAGAAACTATAAGTGTAAATAGCGGCTTTGCCGATTGTCCTTGAGAATCCTCCCACTATATACATAATTTCTAGCAATTGGGGGATAGTATATTTCGGTATAAATGACATTGTTAGAGGTGTTTTGTAAAACTTTTGCTCGCGCTCTTTTCAATTTGTGTCATGGTGATATTTAATCAACAGACCACTACATCTATATCCGCATCTTGCCGGGATGTCTATGATTTCGTCACAACAAGCCGATCTAAAGTCTGAAATTACGGCAATGCCTAGCTGGTTACGTCGCCCTATCGGTAAAGCCAGTGAAATCTCTACCGTACAACGCATTATTAAGCAGCGCCAAATTCACACAATTTGCGAAGAAGGGCGTTGCCCTAATCGGGGGGAGTGCTATGCCCAAAAAACTGCAACTTTCTTGCTAATGGGGCCTACCTGTACACGTTCTTGTGCTTTCTGTCAAGTAGATAAAGGTCATGCACCGATGCCTCTTGATTTAGAGGAACCTGAAAAGGTAGCCCAGGCGGTGCAGCTTTTGGGATTGCGTTATGTGGTGCTGACTTCTGTAGCCCGTGATGACTTGCCCGATCAGGGTGCTGGGCATTTTGTAAAAACGATCGCTACTATCCGCCAATTGAACCCAGAGACTCAAATTGAAGTACTGACCCCCGATTTTTGGGGTGGTGCTGGTGTTGGGGAGTCAGGTCAACGCCAACGAATAGCGATGATTGTCAAAGCCAAACCAGCTTGTTTCAATCACAATATTGAGACAGTGCAACGGTTAACTGGGCCAGTGCGTCGGGGAGCCAAGTACGATCGCTCCCTCTTGGTGCTGGCTATGGTTAAAGAAATCGATTCGACAATTCCCACCAAATCAGGTTTGATGCTGGGACACGGAGAAACACTTGATGAAGTCATTGAAGCAATGGCTGATTTAAGGGCTGTGGGGTGCGATCGCTTGACTATTGGGCAGTATATGCGGCCATCTTTGGAACATTTGCCAGTCCAAAAATATTGGACTCCAGAGGAATTCGATCGACTTGGCAGATTAGCATGGGAAATGGGATTCAATCATGTTCGTTCTGGACCTCTGGTTCGCAGTTCCTATCATGCTGGAGAAGAGGGATGAGGGGGATGAGGGGGACAAGGGGGATGAGGGGGACAAGGGAGACAAGGAGATAAACAAAACTCCTAAGTCTTAACTCCTAACTCCTAACTCCTAACTCCTAACGCCCAACTTCACACAAATATTCTTAAAGAATTTGGATATTTGGTACGCCAGTTTGGTATTTCTTAAAAAGTCATGACATAAGGAGAATCGCATTATGACTGCTAAAGCTAAGAATTCGCCAGTTGCCGACAGCGGAGCTAAACCTCCCTACGCCTATCGCACAGGCTGGGCATTGTTATTATTGGCGATCAATTTCCTGGTAGCAGCCTACTATTTCCACATTATTGAATAATTAGAAGTGGAGTGGTGCTGCTCAAATCGTTCCTTTGAATAAACCTTTGGGACGAATGAGCAGCACCAAAATCATGATTAACAGTGCGACACCTTGTTTATACTGCGAACCCAGCCAAGGAGTGCTGATTTCCTGGACGATGCCAATGATAAAAGCTGCTGCGATCGCACCGTAGGGGTTGCCAATCCCACCCAGTATTACTGAGGCAAACAATGGTAATATTAAAAACCATCCCATATTGGGGCGCACGGCTGTAATTAACCCATACATACTGCCGCCCAGTGATGTGAGAGTACCAGCAATTAGCCAAGTCCAAAAAATTACTCGGTCAACATTGATACCTGAAACCCTAGCTAAATCCAGATCGTCGGCAACTGCTCGCATCGCCTTACCAATTTTGGTATTTTGCAGCAGGTAATGCAGCGCCAAAATTGCTAGCACCGCCAACCCTAATACCAATAATTGATTTTGCGGTATCTTTAAACCCCAAATATCTAAAGCCGGAGTAACAGGTAAATTATAATTTTGGTTCTTGCCACCCCAGATAAAAATAATCCCATTGCGAAGAAATAAGGCAAGTCCGATAGAAATAATAATCAGGGTAGTCGAAGTAGCACGGATAGAGCGCATCTTTGACCACAATAACTTTTCCGATAACAGCATTGCTGCCACTGTTCCCACCGCCGCTAGGATCATCGACAGCCAAATATTGACTCCAATGCTGTTTATCAGCCAAGTTAGATAAGCTCCTAAAGTGAGAAAGTCACCATGAGCAAAGTTAGATAGGCGTAAAATTCCATAAGTAAGAGTGAGTCCGACTGCGGCTAGAGCAATAATGCTCCCCACCGCAATCCCATTAACGATTAGTTGGGCAAATTGTATATCCATAAGTCTTCAGTTGCGTTTAAAAAATTTTAGGTTAGTGGTTCATACAATAATTTTTTTTTGGACTAGCTGCTAAACTCGACATCATAAGTTATGGTTTATGACAACATAAGTTGTAGTTTATAAATAAAAAAGAATTGTCCGCAAATATACATAAAATCCGGTTGGGATTTTTATGCTTAACTAAACTTTTTCATCGGTCTAGTTGACCATGCAGCAGTATTCAAGCTTACCAGACCACAACTCACTGATAGATGCAACGCCAAAACTTTTGACAACAATTGAGCAACTTCGCGCACATCTGTGGCTGGAGAGCAGCTTAAACCAGTTACAAAGTCGCATTAATGATTGCTTGCTTTCTGCTTGTAACACTGTCCCACAGCCGGAAGCCGCACAAGCCGAAATTTTCCAAATCGTGGTTAACGAGATTAACAATGCTGTTCATAGCAGTAATCTGGCACTTACAGAATGTGCCGTAGGCATCGCTATGTGTCAACCACAAGAAACTGTGGCGACAGTTTGCTATGTTTCTTGTTCTCCATCCCCAAATTCACTTCTAGAAGTGCTAACAGCAGAAAAAAAGCTGCTGTTGAGATTGCAAGAGACGATAAAACTTGAAGATTTGCAACAGCTTGAGAATCAACAACTACCGAGCGCTTGGCGGTTAGCTGATGATTCTGACAGCATTATGGGCTGGCTAATTATCGCCACTGCGCCCGTAAGTTCTCATCATGAGTCACTCATAGAATCACAAGCTCAACTCAGATCGGAATTGATGGCAAGGTCTGCCAAACAATGTACTACAGCTTTGTTACAACTTAGACACATCCTATCTTGGCCGCAACGATGTCAACAGTTAAGTAATTCTAATCAAGAATTGGAGCGCACCAATCAACTAAAAAATCAGTTTCTGGCAAACACTAGCCACGAAATTCGCACGCCGCTTAGTTCCATTATTGGGTTTACCCATCTGCTTTTAGCCCCAGGTTACGAACCAGCTAAAGAACGTCAGCTAGAGTATTTAAATATCATTCAGTCTAGCGGTAAACACTTACTAGCTCTGATTAATGACATTTTGGATCTCTCTAAAATTGAAGCAAATCAGCTAGAAGTACAGTGGGAAACAGTAGATGTGCCACAGTTATGTAGCAATGTTTTGGCACTGGTGAAAGAGAAAGCTGCTAATAAGGGTTTGAAACTGTGCCTAGAAGTTGAACCCGATATTACAACCTTAGTAGCTGACCCCTTACGACTCAAGCAGATGTTGTTGAATTTACTCTTCAACGCTCTAAAGTTTACCAGTCAAGGAAGTGTTGGCTTACAGGTTGCTCCCAAAGGTGTATTTATGCATTTTACAGTTTGGGATACAGGCACTGGTATTTCCCAAGATGATCAAGAACAACTGTTTCAACCCTATTTCCAAATCGCCAAGGTTGTCGCTGATGGGGTTGAAGGTACTGGTTTAGGTTTAACAGTGACTCGGAAACTCGCCGAAATTCACGGTGGTTCTGTGAAAGTGGAATCTGAAATAGATCGCGGCTCCCGTTTTACCCTCGTACTTCCCTTGAAGCAAGAGGTGGGAGTGAGGGGAGATGAGGAAGATGAGGAAGATGAGGGAGATGAGAGAGCAAAATTTTCCTCATTTCCTCTGCCTTTGATACCTAGTTCTTCTGTAGAGATTTTGCTGGTAGAAAATGATTTACCAAATGCTGATTTGATACAAATTTATCTAGGTAAATTGGGGTATCAGGTGACTTGGGTTAAGAATGCTGGCGAGATGTGGGAAGCTTTAACACAGTTAGACCCAGTAGTGATTTTAATGGATATTTGTCTGGCAGATGGAAATGGTCTTAACTTGGTGCAACAATTGCGAGAACATGGGCAATATAAGACGATTCCGGTAATTGTTCAAACAGCAATGGCGATGAAAGGCGATCGCGAAATCTGTCTAGCATCTGGAGTAAATGACTATATTTCTAAACCGATTGATTTACCACTTTTAGCCAGTCTGGTGGCTAAATACAGTAAAGCACCAACTTCGGTTGATGGGGAGTGGGAAGTGGGGAGATGAGGGAGACAAGGGAGACAAGGGAGACAAGGAGGTAAACAAAACTCCTAACTCTTAACTCAGCACTCAGCACTCCTAACGCCCCAGTAACTAATGACTACAATATAAATGATTGGGTGCTGTAGGGTTTTGGCAGGATTGGGAAATTATGCTGACAGAAAAATTTGAGCAATTAAGAGCCTTATTTAGAGAAATGGAGCAAGCGTTGATTGCCTACTCTGGGGGCGTTGATAGCACTTTGGTTGCCAAAATTGCTTATGATGTGTTGGGCGATCGCGCTTTGGCTGTCACGGCTGTTTCTCCTTCGCTGTTACCAGAAGAATTGGAAGATGCGAAAATTCAAGCTGCAACGATTGGGATTCCTCATAAAATCGTCCAGACTCACGAGATGGAAAATCCCAATTACACTTCTAACCCGGTTAATCGCTGTTATTTCTGTAAAAGTGAGTTGCACGACACTCTCAAACCCTTAGCTTTACAGTTGGGTTATCCCTACGTAGTGGATGGCGTAAATGCTGATGATTTGCATGATTATCGCCCAGGAATTCAGGCGGCTAAGGAAAGAGGGGCGCGATCGCTTTTAGCAGAAGTGGGTGTCACTAAAGCAGAAGTTCGCCAACTTTCACAACAACTCGGTTTACCTTGGTGGGATAAACCGGCTCAACCTTGTCTCAGTTCTCGGTTTCCTTACGGTGAAGAGATTACTGTCGCTAAGTTGCAGCGAGTCGGTAGGGGAGAAATTTTCTTAAGAAAGCTAGGTTGGCAGAATTTGCGCGTGCGATCGGAAGGGGATACAGCACGTATTGAATTACCACCAGAACAAATCAAAGAGTTTGTGTTAACTAACGATTTACAAGCATTAGTTTCAGCATTTCAAGATTTTGGATTTATCTACGTAACCTTGGATTTAGAAGGTTATCGTAGCGGTAAATTGAATCAGGTTTTAAATAGGGAAGCCTTGGGCGTTAAATTATAAGATTTTAGTTCTACAAAGATAGAGTTTATTTGCCTTCTAGAGAAACTAGAAAGCAACCGTTAATTCTCCAGATATTATCTGGCTGTTTTTCCATGAAATATAAAGCCCTCAAGGGAACTCCATCAGGAGCAAGTAGCAGCACTGGTTGAGTTATGTTTCCCTGGATGGTTGTTATCTTCTCAAAAAAGACAGAACGAGGACGGTATACTGCTGGATAGCTTGTCTTTACCATCTGCATAAAATTTTCTGGGGTTCCAAATTGCGCCTGAATCGCTGGACTAGCAAAGGCAAAAGCGCCTTGGGCATCATCTTTTTTAAAGGCTGCCAATTGGTATTCAATTACAGAACGTATGTTGATGGCATCGTTGTCAGTAACTTCCATAAATGTAAAATTGCGTAGGCGCAGCCCGTCGTAGACATCGTTCCAAATGTCGGTAAAGCGATCGCTCAATTTTCACGCTGAGTGACTTTGTATTCTATCTGCTGTAGTGCTGTTCGCCATACATCATACCCCTCTTGAGACAGGTGCAACCCATCTGTGGTCAACTCTGGGCGCAAATTGCCTTCCATATCTGTAAACCAGCTATAAATATTTAGATAATTAGCACCTTCTTGTTTGGCAATCACGGTTAGTTGGATGTTGAGGTGACGAATGCGGCTATTGGAAATTTTTGGTAGACGAGTAGGCAAAATTGATTGGACAATGATTTGAGCTTTGGGGTGAGTTTCCCTTAAACGCCGGACAATCCGGCGATAATTATGCAAAATTGTTTCATCACTAGCGCCTTTTCGTAAGTCGTTAATCCCAGCCATGATGTAAATAACATCTGGACGGGTTGCTGAAAATGCCCCCAATCTTTTTAAAACGCCACTAGAAGTATCTCCAGATATGCCTTGATTCAGCCACAATTTACCAGTAGGTAGTTTTTCCCTCGGAAACCACATACTTAAAGAATCACCAACTAAAATACTTAGATGATTAGCACCTTGACCTTGAGCGATCGCTCTCGCTTCTAAAGCTAGTAAACTTTTCCAGTCGTCGTAAGTTAGTTGACGTTTTTTGATCGACTCCCACAATGATTGCAAATTATCACTATCTACGCGTGTATAAATCTGACCTGTTTTCAGAGCTGCCAATCTTTGGTAGTAAAGTTGATTTCCAGATGTCAATAAGAGGCTAGTTGCTTGAGCGCCGGGGTTGAGTGATGACTCTGTTGATACTGGTAATGCCTGACTGGTGAATTCTGGTACGCTAGTGACGTTTTTCTCACCTACTATTGGCTCTATTGGCTGCGAACTTTTTAGGGGTTGGAACGCTTGGCCGCTGAGTTCTGGTAAGGAGAGATCAACGCTGTTGATAATTTTTGTACTGACTATTGTCTGCGAACCTTGTTTTAAATTCCACAGGAATCTAGAACTTTCTGGTAAGACAATCGACAGATGTGGAAGAGCCGATGCTGGTATTGCTAATCCTGTTAACAACCCTGCTGCCAACAGATAAGGGTCCCTCATCGCTTTGTCTCTCCTCTACTCACTGCTTTTCCTTATGACGGCATTAGTTGCCTGTATTCAGGAAAATTTTACTTCCGTTAAGTTATTATTCTTATTTACGCTGTATAGTTCTGTAAAGCGTGTTCATGAGATTATATTTGATAATTTACGATCTCTTTAAAGTACGGTTTTCCCGGTGGTATACAAATCTTGTTTGTGAGAATACTTTTACTGAAAGTACTGTTTTCATCAGCCGACTATTTTCCATAACTTACTTGTCACAAATATTGCACGTGTTTGCAAAGTCGGCGATTACTGAGTGATTTTTGAGGATCTCAGGAGAGAGGTTTTTGGTTTTGATGTTGCCAATATGGGAAATAAGCCTAAAATTTTAGGTTTATAGATATCAGTGAATTGTTGCGATCGCGTGAGAGTGGTAATACTTCTAGATTTTCCACTTTGTTATGTGAAATTAAGCAGTGCAAATTCATCAGTTATTAAAGATTCGATAATTATCACAAGTGAATGTATGGTCAATTTTAACTCTTGAGAATATTGATATCATACGATGATGTGTCCTCAATGAGCAAGTATCAGCTTTGCTATACTGAGAATTTGAGAACTTACTACACGTAATTTAAAATTTATGTTTACTCATTGAAATATGAGTTGAAACACATTTAAATTAAGTTTTAACTCTAGAGAATAACCTCATTGAAAGTGCTAAGATTTAGGCTAAATCATTAGTGTTTCCTTTTCTTCTGTGGCTAGAGCTAGTACAGCGATCGGTGTCAGTCCCATTATTAAAGAGATTGTGCAAAAACAGGCACACTCCACACGTTTGACCCTGAAAGAAGTTATTCTGATGGGGATGTTAGCTATTGATAAGCTAGACGATCAAGGTCGTCAAGAGCTAGCGGATCAAGTTCATCAAATGCAAGTGAATGGAGAAATTTAATTGAGTGGCTATGAGTTAAGAGTTATAAGTTATAAATTTTAACTTCTCACTTCTGACTCTTCACTTAATTTGGTTATTGGCTAAATCGATAACGACTTCCCATTACATAATTTTCATTAATTTCAAAAGAAATCCATCGGCGTTGCAGAGTTTCAGCAACAAAGCCGGTTGTGTTAGAACCTGCAAATGGATCTAATACTATATCACCTCCATCAGTTAAGAATTTGATGAAGAACTCAGCGAACCCTTGCGGAAAACGTGCTGGATGGGGTCTAATTTCTGCTGTTTTGCAGCGTCGTAAATAAACACTATTGGATTCAGTATTCGCAATTTCTAGTAAATTGGGCGGAATTGCACCTTGGTTATCTTTTTGGAATTTATCAGAAATATCATGTCCACTAGGACGTATTTTTGCTTTATAGCCATTTTTGAGTAATTGTTTCATACTTTGGCTATAAGGCTTTAAAACTTTTCTGTTATCTGCTTTAGGATTTGGTGTTTTAGACAACCACCAAACTGTATTTACAGAATCTTTTACACGAATCCGCCTGATTGTCACCCACTCAGCCGGGGTTGGCAGTCGAGCCGGATTATAGTGGTAAAATTCTTGAGCCAGAAAGAAACCTACTTCTTTGCATAATCTGACTAAAAGTTCGTATTGGTAGATACTCCGCACGGGATTACCAGGTAAGTAAGCGCCGCCTAAATCTAATACGAATGAGCCATTATCTGCGAGTACTCTTTTAAATTCGGATGCAAAAGGTAGGAACCACTCAATATATTTTTCCGCAGTTTCGTTACCGTATTCTTTTTTGCGTGTGAGTGGGAATGGTGGTGAGGTGAGGATTAAATTAATACTATTATCATCAATGAATTTAATAAGTTTAAGGCTATCACCTAAATATGCGGCTCCGTTCGGCTGGGTATAAGAGGGATTGAAAATTATTTCTTTTGGTGGTGTTATTGGTTCTTCTTGCAAGAGTTATAAGATTATCTTGTTTTTGTATTGTCTAAGTATTTAATTTTAATATTTTTTAACGCAGAGGGACGCGGAGGGAAGCGCAAAGTATCGCAGAGGAGTGTATTAAGTTTGTATCCTTGTGCATAAGAATATACTCCTGAAACATTTGGTGACAAGTCAGTATAGAGGTTTTAATGATAACATACTTGAAATTATGTCAGTTTCAGAGCTTGAAGAATTACTGTATTCAACTGCTGAACTTGACTTGCTCCTAATTTACCTATCCTTCTGGTGATTAGTCTACGCTCTATGGTAGTTATTCGAGTCACCCTAACTTTAGAAGCAACCCGTAATCCAGTACTAGTAAAATCTGGATCTGAAGGTTCTAAAATGAACTCTTCTGAACTCAAACTACTTATATTTTGAGATGAAATAAAACATAAAGTGACATCATCGCCTGTAGTGTCTATCCATAAAACTAAACCAGGGCGTAGCTTTGTTCCACTCAAGTCTGTGAATGGAAATGGAACCAAGACAATATCACCTTTTTGTAGAGACATTAGATAGGTTCTCCGTCGTCAAGTGAATATATATCTGGTTCACTTTCAAGAAAGTTAAAGGCTCCGCCAGTCTGGGCAAGTAGTATTAGATCATGAGTTGAAGGCTCTGATGAATCGAAAAATAGTTTTTCTTCCAAAAGCGATCGCTCATCATTAGACAGAGATAGGATAACTTGCAACAGTGACTCAACAAGTTTAGTATTCATATTCTATTTCACATATTTTGTCATTATCATTTAAGTATAATTTTAAGCTAAATACAGAAACAGGGGAATCCAGCAAATGCCATGTTTTATATCTGGAAAATAAAAATATGGATATAACGTTACCATATATTGAGCGTTTAACAGGTGCTTTAGAGTATGTTTATCGGCTAAGGACATGGTTAGGCAATGGTATTGATGTAGAAATGTGGTGGAAGTTCCCAACTGGAGAATGCTACTTTTTTCAAAGTTTGACAGGTGAAACAGCCGAAGAAAATCCTGTACCAAAGATTTGCAAAAAGACAGGTATCTCTGTAGATAAATTTGACCTCATGATTAAATGTTTAGTAGACAATGGCATCATGGAGCTAGAATCAGACACCGAACATGGAATTATGACTAATCATAATGAATTTTATTATGTGTTGTTGAAAGACGGTTCCTCCAACTTTTTTCTGGCGATGTGCGGTCATCATCGTGATTCCAAATTTAAAAATATAGTTAACATACTTATTGAAAATATTAAATAGAAAAACTACAAGATAACAATTAACTTTGGTGTATAAAACTTTTTAGCAGAAAAAGTCAGAAGTATCATAATCTTGAATTTACCGAATTTCAAAAAAAATCCCCCACCATTGCGGCAGGGGATTTTTATTACTTATCTACAAAACTAGCAGCCGAATTAACCGAACTTACCAGCAGTAGAAGCAATCAAGAACGCGGCGTAAGTCACGATGTAGCCAACAGTGAAGTGAGCTAGACCAACTACACGAGCTTGAACAATTGACAGAGCCACGGGCTTGTCTTTCCAGCGAACTAGGTTAGCTAGAGGAGTGCGTTCGTGTGCCCAAACAAGGGTTTCAATCAACTCTTGCCAATAACCTCTCCAGGAGATTAAGAACATGAAGCCAGTAGCCCAAACTAGGTGTCCAAACAAGAACATCCAAGCCCAGACAGACAGGTTATTCACGCCGTAAGGGTTGTAACCGTTAATCAACTGAGCAGAGTTAGCCCAGAGGTAATCGCGGAACCAGCCCATGAGATATGTAGAGTTCTCATTGAACTGAGCGACGTTGCCTTGCCAAACACCTAGATGCTTCCAATGCCAGTAGAACGTAACCCAACCCAGGGTATTCAGCATCCAGAATGTAGCCAGGTAGAAGGAATCCCATGCTGAGATGTCGCAAGTACCGCCACGACCGGGGCCGTCGCAAGGGAAGGCATAGCCGAAGTCCTTTTTATCGGGCATCAGCTTAGAACCACGGGCATCCAAAGCACCTTTGACCAGGATCAAGGTGGTGGTGTGCAGACCTAAAGCGATCGCATGGTGTACCAAGAAGTCGCCAGGGCCAATTGTCAAGAACACGGAGTTAGTACCATCATTGATGGCATCTAACCAACCTGGCAACCAAACGTTAGCGTAGTTGGGCCATGCTGTGTAAGCAATACTATCTGGGTTAGACAGCAAGGTATCTAAACCGTACAGTACTTTACCATGAGCAGCTTGGATGAACTGAGCAAACACTGGCTCAATCAAGATTTGCTTTTCAGGAGTGCCGAAAGCAACTACTACATCGTTGTGTACGTACAGACCAAGGGTGTGGAAGCCCAAGAAAAGGGATACCCAGCTAAGGTGGGAAATAATCGCTTCTTTGTGCTGTAACACGCGGTCGAGTACGTTGCCCTTATTTTGTTCGGGGTCGTAGTCGCGCACTAAGAAAATGGCTCCGTGAGCAAAAGCACCAAGCAACAAGAAGCCAGCAATATACTGGTGATGCGTGTACAACGCTGCCTGAGTTGTGTAGTCCTTAGCAATGAATGCGTAAGGAGGCAGGGCGTACATGTGCTGCGCCACCAGGGAGGTGATGGTTCCCAGAGATGCCAAGGCTAAAGCCAGTTGGAAATGCAGGGAGTTGTTAATAGTGTCGTACAGACCTTGGTGAGGCAGGTTGAACTGACCTTCACTCTTGCTACCAGGTACTAAACCGGACTTGGAGTTCAGCATTTCTTTGATGCTGTGACCAATTCCGAAATTAGTGCGGTACATGTGACCAGCGACGATGAATAAAACTGCGATCGCCAAGTGGTGATGCGCCATGTCAGTCAGCCACAAAGATTCTGTCTGAGGATGGAAGCCACCCAAGAAAGTCAGAATCGCAGTACCTGAACCAGTGGAAGTACTAAATACATGACCAGCTGTGTCAGGGTTTTGAGCGTAGACACCCCAGTTACCAGTAAAGAAAGGTGTCAAGCCTGCTGGGTGAGGCAGAGTGGTTAGGAAGTTATCCCAACCTACGTGCTGTCCACGAGATTCGGGGATAGCAACGTGAACCAAGTGACCTGCCCAAGCCAAAGAACTGACACCAAACAGAGCTGACAAGTGGTGATTCAGCCTAGGTTCGGCGCTCTTAAACCAAGAGAGGCTAGGACGGAACTTGGGTTGTAAGTGCAACCAACCAGCAAATAAGAATACTGCTGCCACCAACAACAGACCAACTGAACCGTTGTACAGTTCGGTGTTTGTCCGCATCCCGATGGTATACCACCAATGGTAAAGACCAGAGTAGGTAATGTTTACCGGATTGCTAGCGCCAGCTTGGGTAAAAGCTTCGATCGCTGGTTTACCAAAGTGGGGGTCCCAAATCGCATGGGCGATGGGACGGATGTGAAGGGGATCTTTAATCCACTGTTCAAAGTTACCTTGCCAGGCCACGTGGAACAGGAGGCTGGATGCCCACAGGAAGATGATTGCCAAGTGACCGAAGTGAGTTGCGAAAATCTTTTGGTAAAGATTTTCTTCCGTCATGCCGTCATGGCTTTCAAAATCGTTGCCTGTAGCGATCGCATACCATATCCGACGAGTCGTCGGGTCCTGTGCGAGATCCTGGCTAAATTTTGGAAATTTTGTCGCCATAGGTTAAACAAATCCTCTGACCTTTAGCCATCAAGTATCAGCTTTACAGGAGTTAGGAGTTAGGAGTTAGGAGTTTTGAATCTAAAAATTACTTATTAAACTCAGCACTCAGCACTCATAACTCATAACTCAATTCTGCTGATTTCTACCCTACTGAAAGGATATGTGCATGGAAGAACGCCCAAGTTGTGGCAATTCCTCCCAAGAGGTAGTGAGCTACCCCTACAGCCCGTCCCTGAATAATGCTCAGAGCGCGAGGCTGAATTGCTGGTGCTACCTTCAGTTTGTTATGCGCCCAAACAATGGACTCAATCAGTTCTTGCCAGTAGCCGCGACCACTGAACAGGAACATCAAGCTGAATGCCCAGATAAAGTGAGCGCCTAAGAAGAGTAGACCATAGCCAGATAGCGCACTGCCGTATGAATTGATGACTTGTGTAGCTTGTGCCCACAAGTAGTCACGCAACCAACCGTTGATGGTAATAGCACTTTGGGCAAAGTTACCACCAGTGATGTGAGTTACAGTCCCATCTGCATCTACCGTTCCCCAAACATCTGATTGCATCTTCCAGCTGAAGTGGAAAATTACAATGGATATGGAGTTGTACATCCAGAAAAGTCCGAGGAATACGTGATCCCAACCAGATACTTGACAGGTACCGCCACGACCAGGACCGTCGCAGGGGAAGCGGAAGCCCAGGTTAGCTTTGTCTGGAATCAGACGAGAGCTACGAGCGTACAGCACACCTTTGAGCAGAATTAGGACGGTGACGTGAATGGTGAAGGCGTGAATATGGTGGATTAAGAAGTCCGCCGTACCCAAAGCAATGGGCATCATTGCTACTTTACCGCCTACAGCCAAAATCCCACCGCCGAAAGCATAGCTCACGGGTTCTATGGCATTGGGTGCAGTTGTACCAGGAGCCAAGGTGTGGATATTTTGTATCCACTGGGCAAATACTGGCTGCAATTGAATCCCTGTATCAGAGAACAAGTCTTGAGGACGACCCAATGCACGCATTGTGTCGTTGTGGATGTAAAGTCCAAAGCTATGGAAGCCGAGGAAAATACACACCCAGTTCAGGTGAGAAATAATCGCGTCACGGTGACGAATCACCCGATCCAGAACGTTGTTTTGGTTCACAACTGGATCGTAATCCCGCACCATGAATATGGCAGCGTGAGCTGCACCGCCGACTATACAGAAACCGCCAATCCACATATGGTGTGTGAATATGCACAACTGCGTAGCGTAGTCAGTTGCCAAGTATGGATAGGGGGGCATCGCGTACATGTGATGCGCGATGATGATGGTCAGCGAACCCAAGAAGGCTAGGTTGGTAGCCAACTGAGCGTGCCAAGATGTGGTGAGGTTTTCGTAGAGACCTTTGTGACCTTCACCGGTGAAAGGACCTTTATGGTTTTCTAGAATCTCTTTAATGCTGTGACCAATACCCCAGTTGGTACGGTACTGATGACCAGCAATGATGAAGAGAACTGCGATCGCTAAATGGTGATGAGCGATGTCAGTCATCCACAAGCCGCCTGTGACTGGGTTCAGACCGCCCTTGAAGGTGAGGATGTCAGCATACTGACCCCAATTCAAGGTGAAGAAAGGTGCTAAACCAGCAGCAAAGCTGGGATACAGCTCGGTCAACAAGTCTTTGTTCAAGATGAACTCGTGGGGCAAGGGTATGTCTTTGAGAGCAACACCTGCATCCAAAAGCTTGTTGGTCGGATTGGACACGTGGATTAAGTGACCTGCCCATCCCAAGGAACCACAACCTAGCAATATTTGCAAGTGGTGATTCAGCATTGACTCCACATTCTGGAACCATTCCAGTTTGGGAGCGCGTTTGTGGTAGTGGAACCAGCCGGCAAATAGGAATAAGCCTGCTAATACCAAGCCACCGATCGCTGTTACGTAAAGCTGGAAGGAGTTGGTAATACCCCAGCCACGCCATACTTGAAATAAACCGGAAGTGATTTGAATCCCGTGGAAACCACCGCCGACATCAGCGTTTAAAATGTCTTGTCCAACAATAGGCCAAACTACTTGGGCGCTAGGCTTAACGTTCAAAGGGTCAGTTAGCCAAGCTTCGTAGTTAGAAAACTTCGCGCCGTGGAAAATCATCCCGCTCAACCAAATCATCACTACGGCTAAGTGGCCGAAGTGGGCTGAGAATATCTTGCGGGAGATATCTTCTAAATCGCTTGTATGTGTATCAAAATCATGGGCGAGTGCGTGCAGGTTCCAAATCCATGTGGTGGTTTTGGGACCTCTGGCTAAGGATCTGTCAAAGTGACCAGGTTTTGCCCATGCCTCGAATGAGGTTGGAACTGGGTCGTTATCGACGATTACTCTTGCCTTTTTTTCCTCTCGCTCCGGAGGACTTATTGTCATTTGACCTCCTCTCTTGATAAGGAATGAGGAATCATGAATACCACAAAACTAACCATTACCGCAAACTCCAGAATTTTGCTGAAGCCGCGATGAAGACCTATGTGGATTGTTGTTTCTCGTTGAATTATAGAGTCTTCACTTGTACATTGTTGGAGATATTTTAACAATAATTCAAACTTGGTCAAATATTGCTGAAATTCATGCCTTAACTGGCTTTTAACTTCAAACTTTTTGTGCAAAAGTCAATAGTTTATCTATTTAATTTACAAACAATAACAATTCGTAAAATTTATAGTTTGCCTGGATGTAGCCGATGTCTTAACTTTTACTGCTATTACTCATGAACATTTATGTCATATTTCAATTTTTGCAAGTAAAACGCTGTAAAGAATATGATTTATTTTAAAATTTTCTGAGATCCCAAGGAAAACTGATGTGATGTGAGGCCGATTTCACCTTTTGGGCTATAGTTCCAGATGGACAGTTTGAGCCAAAATAATCTGTCAATTGTCGAAGACTATCACTGGTGCAACGCATGAACTCGTGGCAGAAAAGGGTGTTAGAGAAACTCCTCCCTCAGAGGTTCCCGATTCTCAGGTGGGTAATAACATTGGTGCTGGCATTAAGCTTGGCCAGTTGCGGCGAGAAAGCCGACAGCCAGGAAGTATCTACTGGCTATAAAGAAAACTCCCCACAGATTTCTCAAATTTCAAAGCAATTTTCGGAAGCTTCCCCTCCATCTGTTATTCAAGAACTGCGGACAATTTTGGAAGTTTATCAGCCACAGGTAATAATTGTTACTCCCAAACTTGATGAAGTTCTCCAAGACAACAAAGTAACAGCCAGTTTTCAGGTTAAGGATCTACCAATATTTAAAGACGCACAATTACAACTGGGGCCACATCTACACGTAATTCTGGATAATCAACCTTATATACCTGTTTACGATCTGAATCAGCCCTTAGTTTTGCCAGACTTGTCTCCAGGGACTCATACCCTGCGCGTCTTTGCCTCTCGTCCTTGGCATGAAAGCTTTAAAAATGAAGGCGCTTATGCCCAAACAACATTTCACGTCTTCACTAAAACCGACGACAACACCCCAGATCCTAAATTACCTCTGCTAACTTATAGCCGTCCTCAAAGCAGCTACGGGGCAGAACCAATCTTACTGGACTTTTACCTAACTAACGCTCCTCTGCACCTCGTTGGTAAAGAAAATCCCAACGACGAGTTCAGTGATTGGCGCATTCGTTCCACTATTAATGGTGAAAGCTTTATTTTCGATCGCTGGCAAGCAGTTTACCTTAAGGGCTTCCATCCAGGGAAAAACTGGGTAAAGCTGGAATTTCTCAATAATCAGGGAAATGCTGTCAAAAATGCCTTTAATACCACAGTTAGATTGATTGACTACCAGCCAAAGGGTAAAGACACTCTATCGAAAATCGTCAGAGGAGAACTTACAGTAGCTGAGGTGCGCTCTATTGTAGACCCGAATTATAAACTTGCACCTAAACCTACACCTTCTATTGAAAAAACACCCCGAATACAACCGAAGGTAGAAAAACAGCCTATTCCTGAAACTGAAATTCCAGAAAAATCCAAGATACAGCCAGAACAACCAAAATTAGAAGTTCCAACGGCTGCACCATCTCCCACTTTGTCTCCGACATCACCAGAAATTATTGAGTCTCCGATACCAGAAGTAACGCCGACTCCCGAAAAAGTTGCACCTCAGCCAACAAAATCTAAATTTGGCGGATTTTTTAACCGTGGCGCTGGTAAAGTTCCCACACCACAAGTAACAATTTCGCCATCTCCTAGTTTGCCACCCACGCTACCAGAGATTATCGAGTCTCCAACACCAGAACCACAGCCAGAGGTAACGCCAACTCCTGAATCTACGCCTTTACCCGAAAAAGTTGCGCCTCAGCCAACAAAATCTAAATTTGGCGGATTTTTTAACCGTCTAACGAATAAGACACCGACTCCACAAGTAACAATTGCGCCATCTCCTAGTTTGCCACCCACGCTGCCAGAGATTATCGAGTCTCCAACACCAGAACCACAGCCAGAGGTAACGCCAACTCCTGAATTAACACCCTTATCTAAAACAATCGCTCCCGATGTAGAAAAACCAGAATTAACCAAAAATACTGAGCTGCAACTCTTGCGCTAAAACTTCAACAAATGCGATCGCACCTACAGGATTTCCGATACGATCCAATCCCGGACTGTAACAAGCGATCGCTCCCTCACCTGGTACTATTGCTACAAGTCCACCACCAATCCCTGATTTCATCGGTAAACCAACTCTGACTGCAAACTCGGCAGAAGCTTCATAAAGTCCACAAGTTAACATTACATCGTTGACAATTCGGCAATTTTGTGCTGATAAACAGGTATTTTCACAAGCTAGGAGTTTTCCTAACAGGGCTAAATCTTCAACTCGCCCAGAAATACAGCATATTTGCTCGTAGGTGTCAAGTGCGATTTCCAGATTTTCGAGATTTCCAACATCGGCGAGATAATTAGCGATCGCTTCATTGGCTGTTGAACGGGTTAATCGCACTGAAGCCAGCAGTACCTCATCTAAGCTTAATTGGCAACCTGCTAATTGGTTGAGCCATTGACAAAATAAAAAAGTGCGTTGATTAGCGTCCTTTCCTGGGAACTTATCAGCGAGGGTAATTGCTCCACTATTAATCATCGGGTTACGGGGATGGCCGCGATCGCTAATTAATTGTTCTAAAGAATTGAAGGGTGCATCTGATGGTTCCATCCCAACCCAGCCGAAAACCTTTTCTGCGCCAAAATTTTCCAGCAGATAAAGTAGAGAAAACGTCTTAATCACGCTCATTAGCGGGAAAATAGAAACTGTATCCCCAAAGCTGATAGTTTTCCCTGATTTACAGCAGATATGAACAGCAAACCAACCAGAATCGGCTAAAGCTAATTGTGGAATGCGATCGCAAACTCGTCCTCCTTCAGCTTTAGTTTTAGCTTGTTCTACCCAAGGTGACAACTCCGTAGGAGTTAATTTTTCTAGTTCTTTCACAACAGATACAGCCACGTTAAATAATTCGTAATTCGTAATTCGTAATGGGCTACGCCCCGCTATCAGGGCTATTTCATTCTCATCTAGTCTGCCTCAGAATGAATTCTGAGTCTAATAGCGAAAGTCGTCTAAAGACGACTAAGACTCATGTTATAGTCCGTTTTAACGGACTTTAGCTATTAGCCCTGAACTTTAGTTCTGGGCGGTTTCTGTCTAGAACAAAATAGCTCTGCCCCGGTATGCTAACGTAATTACGTTTTATGACGGGGATTTAGCTTAGGTGTTCAATTCGTTCTACCTGTAGAGGCAGGGAACTTAAACCTTCAAACTTTGTTAAATTACTTATATAGCAATCTTAAATGAGTTGTAAAAAATAGTTTTTTAATCGAACCACAGTAGACGCTTTGCGGCTTCCCGCAGGGTGGCGCAGAGAACGCAGAGAGATAAGAAATACAAGTATAATACTTGCAATTACGATAGCGTAGCGGTAGCGAGTCCGCGATAGCGAAGCGGTAGCGAGTCTTCGAGCGTCGCGTCATTACGAATTACGAATTATTATGCTTCCCCGTGTGAGAGCGCCTGAATTACCGCAAAATTACTCTTGGCTTAACACCGATAAACCTTTATCTCTTAAACAATTCAAGGGTAGAGTCGTAATTTTAGACTTTTGGACATACTGCTGTATTAATTGTCTGCATATTCTGCCAAACCTGAAATATTTAGAACAAAAATATAAAGATACTCTTACTATTATTGGCGTTCATTCTGCCAAATTTGACAACGAAAAAGAAACAGAAAACAT
>NZ_JABXKI010000179.1:0-23441 GCF_017115095.1 Nostoc sp. NMS4
ACTAATAAACTATCTCCAGCTTTGATCGTGGCACTCTTGCCGTCACACATAGCGATCGCTTCCCCTTTGAGGACAAAAAACATTTCCACTGCCCACTGATGGCGATTTGGCGGTGTTTGTCCGCCAACATCAAAAATTTCTATACAGCAAGTCAAGGAAGTATTAGCATTTATCGAATCAAAGATAATTGCTAATCGATTAGAGTCGTTGGGACTGATACGATATACCTGGTAATCTTTGAGAGATTTGATCACCGGAATTACACAACTAGTAGAGTACATTTATTTATCCCCTATGAAGTTATCGATAGGTACGAAAATTACTAAAATCTCAGTCCTGAATCACATAACTTTAGATTTTAGATTTTAAATTTTGGATTGAATAATTCACAATTCAGAAATGTCTGAGAAAAAACGAACTTAAATGCGAGAAACAATCTAAAATTCTTGGACAAAGAAAGAGTATTCATACATGGGATCAATCTAAAATCCAAAATCCAAAATTCAAAATCGATTCACTCCTCACCATTTTGCAGAGCTGTTAAAATTGCTTGCGAGTCACTGACAAAACCGAAGCATTGTTTGACGTTGTACAATGTCGCTTGCCAACAATATTCAGGAGAAGTGGTGGCGGTGCAGTCTTTAACTAATACGCAGTCATATCCTAAGAAGTTGGCATCGCATAACGTGGTTAGCACGCATTGATCGGCATTAACACCAGCAAAAAATAATGTTGTCCTTCCCAAATTCCGCAATATACTATCTAACGGTGTATCCCAAAACCCACTCATCCGGTATTTGTCCACACGAATATCTTCGGGAAGCTGTTCTAGTTCATCTACTACTGCTGCGGCCCAACTACCTGCCATGAGTACTCTAGCACCATTACTTGGCAGTGGATCGCCCAATCCCACGCCCTCCCCTGTGGGATTATAGACGTGACGCGAACTAGCACTAATATTGAGCAAGTCGGGACGATTCCCCCAATTTACCCAAATGACTGGAACACCAACCTCACGCAGTTCGGGAAGTAAAATGTTCAAAGGTTCAATGGGCTGACGCGCCGGGGTTACATCCACGCCGATATGCGCCAACCAGCCATCAGGGTGACAGAAGTCGTTTTGCATATCAATGATGACGATAGCAGTTTTTGCCAAGTCTAGGCGCAGGGTTTTAGTTTCTGTTGATAAAATAACGGGTTGTGGGGTCTTTTGAAGACGAGTGATATCTGCGATTGCATCATTCACTGTCCACGCATTTGGTGCAACTCCCAATGTCCGTAATGGTAAATTCATAAAATTTCAATACCCAACACCATTTTCTATTTTGTAACTTGAAATTCAGTTGAAAATACAATTACTTAATCAAGGTTAAATATGGTGAATTTTACTATCCAAGATGTTTTGATTGCCGCCGGTGATGATTATGCAACGGTAGATGTACAGGTTGTAGATAGTAAAATTGCAGCCATTGCCCCCAATCTACAAGTAATCGGCACTGCCATCGATGGCAAAAATAAGCTATTGCTACCTGGCTTTTTCAACGCCCACACCCACTCATCAGAGATGTGGCAGCGAGGAATCATGTCAATGTTCCCTTTAGAATTATGGTTGGCGGAACTGTATGATTTTGCCCCCCTCGATCCTGAAGAGATTTATCTCAGTGCTTTGGGTACTGCGGTAGAAACCTTACTTTCCGGGGGGACGAGTGTGGTAGATCATCTGGTGTTAATTCCGGGACTTGAATTAGAAACGATCGCCATTGCCACTCGCGCTTACAGAGAAGTGGGAATTCGCGCCTTTATCGCCCCTTTAATCCAAGATGAATCCCTCACCGCAGGTATGCCATCTGGGGAATCAGCCCAAACCCATGAACCGTATTTTCGCTCAACTGCGGCAACATTGGAAATCATCGAAGAGGCGGTAAAGCAATTTCATCGCCCGGATGAGGGTATAAATATTTTAGTTGCACCCACAGGGATTCAATTGTGTACTGATGCTTTATTTCAGGGGTGTACTGAGTTAAGCGATCGCTACAATCTTTGTCGTCACTCCCATTTACTCGAAACCAAAGCACAGGAAAAACTCGCTCAAGAAAAGTACGGTTGTACTGCTGTGGAACATTTGAAAAGAATCGGGTTTTTGAGCAATAAAACTTCTCTTGCTCATTGTGTTTGGTTAAATGATGCTGATATCGCCATCCTCGCCGAAACTCAATCTACAGTTGTTCATAATCCCTTAAGTAATCTACGTTTAGGTAGTGGAATCGCCCCCATTTTAAAATATCGCCAAGCTGGAGTAAATGTAACTTTTGGTTGTGATGGTGCTTCTAGTAATGACTCTCAAGATTTGCTAGAAGCTATTAAAATTGGTTCTATTTTACATAATGTTACAGACTCAGATTATCAACACTGGATTACGCCCCGACAAGCGGTAGAAATGGCATCTTTAGGAGGTGCAAATGGACTGAATATAGCAGACAAACTCGGTTCTTTAACTGTGGGTAAACAAGCAGATTTGGTACTTTATGACCTGACAAATTTATCATTATTACCCCGTACAGATCCCATTGGTTTGTTAGTTTTAGGTCGTCCTAGTAATGTTGTAAATAGTGCTTGGGTGAATGGCAAGCAAATTGTTACTGATGGTAAAGTAACCACAATTAATGTTGATGAATTGAAGCAAGAATTATTTAACCGTAGTCAATGGAAAACAAAGCGCAAGTCTGAAACCGTCGCGCAAATCGAAGCTCATTATCGCACGTTTATGGGATTGTGAAAGACAATAAAATACAGAACTGCGGCAAAAAATTCGGGCTTTGGTGTTTAATCTTCAGTTAGAAAATGGGAAAGATATACTTAGTAAGGCTGACGACTATAGTCTCAAACATTACAGTAGAACTTGAGTGATGAGTTTTTAGATATGAAATCCTACACCGACATATATAACCACTATCGTAAGAATGTTTATCCCTGTGCAGAGAAGGAATATTCTTGGTATAAACAAGCTGACAATTTAAGATCTGCTGTCAAAAAAGCTTTTCTTAGTAGAAACGAAAAGGGAGAAGTTGAAGACCATCAAGCCCGTTATGGTATTCCCAAGTGTCTATGTTTAGCGGCTAAGATTGCTTTAGAACATTTTGATACTCAGTGTATTAGTGATTTTGACAATTTTAATAGTATTTATGAATTTGTTCAAGGTGTTAGAAATAAAGTAGAAGGCTTTGGTGAATTAGCCAATTATGATGTGGCGCTTCGTATTAGTCAATATCTAGGTATTGAAGTTCACGAAGTCTATCTTCATAGAGGTACTAGGGAGGGATTTTGCGCTCTACGTTTGAATATAAAAAATAGACGTATTGTACCTGTAGAAAAATTTCCTGAACCCTTTAACCAATTAAGCGGAGATCATCTAGAAAATTTACTTTGCATATACAAAAAAGTATTAGATGATCCTTCAGCCGAGTTCCCTAAAAATTGTATTCGCCGAAAAACAAATTCTTCTTGCATCAACAAAAATTGCTGTATTTGCTAAAATATCGCGCACAAGCTGAATGCCAAAGGAAGTACCTATATGCCAATTGTCATTACCCTTAGCCCAGAATTAGAAGCATTACTACGCGACAAAGCTGCTCGGCAAGGTCAAGATGTTAGTCTTGTAGCGTCTGAGTTGCTTACCAATGTCCTAGAGTGGGAAGTACAAGAATCAGAGGAGGCAATAAAGGGGATTCAACAAGGATTAGATGATTTTGAGGCAGGACGGTTCCGGTCTTTTCATGAGTTTGCCCAAGAACAGCGTCGCAAGTATAATCTGCCAGCTGATTCATGAAATATCGCATTGAAATTTCCAGTGTGGCGGAGTTTGAAGCAGACAGTGCCTTCCTACGGTTGTCCCAAGTCACATCCCCCTCAAGGGCAAGTCAATGGTATGCAAAATTGTTGCAAGCGATTGATTCTTTGTCTCAAATGCCGAAGCGCTGTCCTTTAGCACCAGAGAACGAGTATTTCAGCCAAGAGATTCGACAACTACTTTATGGTCGAGGACGCAACTCATACCGCATCCTTTTCACTATTTTGGAGGGGAAAGAAGTATCTACAGTGCGTATTCTGCACATCCGACACGCTGCACAGGAAATCCTTGGTGAAGATCCGGAAGAACCCAACGCCACCTAACAAATCACTATACGCGATCGCCTAGAGGTTATATCCTGGGTATTCAATATTATCTGTCACCAGTTATTTTGGTCGTTATTTTGCGATCGCAATTTTGGCGTTGAGTCTGGTTATAGTGGGATAACTGGCACAGATAACTATGCTGACACCTCACTGCTGAATTAATTTCCAAAGTACCGCCAGGTTTTTCTCCAATAATTTGATGTGCGATCGCTAAATTTTTATTGACAGCATCAAAACTCGAGATAATTAACTAAAAAGCCACTAAAAAGGCGCGTTTTTGTGTATGCTTTGCAACTAAATGCCTTAGCGATACATTCTCGGGAGTAAACATGGAACGCGCCATTTCTGCGTTGGGAATTTTAGTTTTTATCGGTATATCCTACGCCTTTTCTGTTAATCGTCGTGCAGTGCGTTGGCGAATAGTGGCGTGGGGTTTGGGATTGGAATTTGTGTTTGCACTAGTGATCCTTAAAACTCCTTGGGGTTTGACTGTGTTTAAATCTCTGGGAGATATTGTCAGCCAATTTTTAGCATTTTCTGATGTTGGTGCAAAATTTGTCTTTGGAGAAAATTTTAAAGATCATTTCTTTGCTTTCCAAGTGCTGCCGACAATTATCTTTTTCTCTGCCTTCATCAGCGTCTTGTATTACTACGGCATTTTACAGCGAGTCGTAAACGTAGTGGCGTGGGTAATGATGAAAACGATGAAAACATCGGGTTCTGAATCCTTATCTTGTGCAGGTAACATTTTTTTAGGGCCAACAGAGTCGGCGCTGATGGTTAAACCTTATATAGCGAATATGACGCAATCCGAACTCCATGCCGTGATGACGGGTGGTTTTGCCACAATTGCAGCTGGAGTACTAGGAGCGTATCTTTCCTTTGGCATTCCAGCAGAACACCTGATTGCTGCTTTCTTTATGACTGCTCCCACATCCTTGGTAGTATCAAAATTACTTTACCCTGAAACAGAGGTATCAGAGACGGTTGGTAAAGCAAAAGCGTATGTAGAAACCAGTTATGTAAATGTAATTGATGCTGCTACTACCGGAGCAATTGACGGCGTGAAGTTAGCAGTTAATGTTGGGGTGATGATTATCGCCTTTTTAGGATTATTAGCTGCCCTGAATGCACTTTTGGGATGGTTAGGGGGATTTGTGGGCTTACCGCAACTCTCACTACAGTGGATTTTGTCTTTTCTGATGGCTCCCGTGGCGTGGCTAATGGGCGTACCTTGGGCTGATTGTCGGCAAGTTGGGGCTTTATTGGGTACAAAAACAATTTTGAATGAGTTTATTGCTTTTTTGGATTTAAAGGCACTAATTGAGAGTGGTAAAATCTCCCAACGTGCAGTAATTATTGCGACTTACGCATTATGTAACTTTGCAAATATCGGTTCCATTGGCATTACCATTGGCGGCATTGCAGGAATAGCACCAAATCGCCAGCATGACTTAGCTCGCATGGGTGTAAGGTCAATGATTGGCGGATTGTTAGCGGGTTTTATCACCGCTTGTATTGCTGGGGTGTTGATTTGAAGAAGAATTCTGACTCCTGTTTTATATCAAATCAGCGAACCGACAGTAACTTGACAATGCCCTAATCCTGTGTAGTGTATAACTGTTGGGCGTAAAAACGGGCATACCGTCCTTCTTGAGACAGGAGAGAGGTATGAGTACCAGCTTCAACCACCTGTCCTTGTTCGATTACGAGAATGCAGTCAGCCCGACGAACGCTGCTCAAGCGATGGGCGATAATAAACACGGTACGGTTTTGCATGACTCGTTCGAGTGCCTCTTGAACTAGTGCTTCTGATTCAGAATCGAGGGCAGAGGTGGCCTCATCCAAGATGAGAATTCGAGGATCATTAGCAACTGCTCTAGCGATCGCTAATCTTTGGCGTTGTCCTCCCGATAGGTTAACTCCCCGCTCTCCCACCCAAGTCTGATAACCCTGGGTAAACTGGGTGATAAAGGAGTGAGCGTTGGCAATCTTGGCTGCTTCCTGAATCGCTGCTAAATCTAATTCTTCCTGACCATAACCGATATTTTCTGCGATCGTTCCCGAAAAAAGAGTAACATCTTGAGGAACAATGCCAATTTGATGGCGCAAGCTGGTAAGTGTAACATCACGGATATCAATATCATCAACCAAAATTTCACCCGCTTGAGGGTCATAAAAGCGAAGTAAAAGGTTAATTAACGTCGATTTACCTGCTCCAGAAGAACCAACTAAGGCAATGACATCACCAGGAGAAGCGTTCAGAGAGAGATCCTGAAGAACTGGCTGGTCGGGATTGTAGGCGAAATCGACATGACGATACTCTACCTTACCCATAACTCGTGGCATTGCCTGAGCATTCGGTTTTTCGCTGATACTAGGTTCCTTCGCCATCAGTTCAAAGATGCGTTCAACAGAAGCTTCAGTCTGTTTGTACTCGTTGTAATTGCTAATCATCATGTCGATTGGCTGAATCAGTATAGCCACAGCAGCTAAGAAACTGATAAACCCTTGAGATGTCAGCTGATTCTGAGAAATCTGCCATCCTCCCAATAGAAACAGCAGTATAATACTAACTGCTTCCAAAAAACCGACAACCGGAAACTGAATAGATTTGAGTTGTAGAGCGCGATACTTAGCTTGACGATTGATTTCTGCTTCTCGATTGAATCGCTTTACTTCATATTCTTGGGCTGCAAAAGCCTGAACAACGCGAATCCCGCTAAATACTTCAGTTAGCATCGCCGACAAATTGGAAACCTGATTTTGGCTCTGGCGAGATAGCACGAGTAATCGCTGACCAAATTGCCCGATCAACCAAGCCATTAAAGGAGCCAAAATCAAACCTGCAAGGGTGAGTGGCCAATTCAGGTAGAGCATATAAATGGGAATTGCAATTAAC
Organism: Nostoc sp. NMS4; assembly: GCF_017115095.1. Taxonomy (GTDB): domain Bacteria; phylum Cyanobacteriota; class Cyanobacteriia; order Cyanobacteriales; family Nostocaceae; genus Nostoc. Next base: position 7,076 of record NZ_JABXKI010000179.1, read on the forward strand.
TGCAACAAATTGGAAAGAAACTGATGGGATAACTTATCTACAATCTCGCCGACGCGATCGATGTCTTCAGTCAGGCGATAAGTTAAGTCTCCCGTCTGTGTCGTTTCAAAGTAATCTAATCCAAGTTTGTGCAGGTGAGCATAAACCCGCTTACGCAAGTTTAAAACCATGTTCAGAGCAGCAGCAATCATAAAGACGTTCTGCCCGTATTGACAAAGCCCTCGAACAAAAAATACCAAAGTGGCTAGTCCGAGCCAGTAGGCAATCTGGTTAACATTTCCCTGGCCAAGAAAAAAAGCGACCTGACCTGCTAAATAGGGCACTGCTAGGGTGAACAACACAAATCCTAAGATACAAGCAAATCCCCGAACTAACAGCGGCCATTGGGGCCAGAGATAAGGCAAGAGTTGCCAGTAACTAGAGCGGACTTTCATAGGTAAGTAAGAATTCAGGAGTCAGGAGTCAGAATTCAGAATTCAGAATTCAGAATTTAGATGCATTACGGCGTTAGCCTATCACACCATGTTACCTAAGCATGCTGACTCCTGAATTCTGAGGCAATTTCTACTCAGTTTCTCCTAGAGAGTTTAGTAGAAAGCGGGCAATTTTCTCAGATGCGCCAGGTGGGCCAAATCGCTCAGGGCCATTTTCTTTACACTTAGCGAGGTAGTCTGAATCTTGTAAAGTTTCAACTACTCGTTTCGCTGCTTGCTTGAGAATTTCAGGGGTTGCTGGCTTAGTGCCGATGGTTTGGGCAGAAACGCCCAACAGCCGCGTTTGCGCTTCTGCAAATTGATAGGTAAATTGAGGGCCTTCTCCGGGAATCTGAATGATCGGTTTCCCGATCGCTACAGCTTGCTCCACTGCCAACCCTGCCATACCAATCACGAGAGTAGAGTAACATAGGATGTCACTGAAGGCATCTGAATAACATCTCACTTCTACAATCGGTGATTCGTCACGAGAATTTCCTGGAGGAGAATAAGTGAGTATGCCTTGAGTGAGCTGCCAACCTTGACTTTTGGCAATGTCGTCTAGTTGCTCCATCAAACTCGGTATCAAGGCTGCACGAAATTGTAATCCTGACTCAGGCATCACCTTGGCGATTTCTACTACCAGTTGCAACAGCAAACAAAAATTTCGCGCAGCTTCAGGCATCCGTGACCCTGGTAAAAGTGCGATCGCTCTCTCGTACTCTTTCAGGTGCAAGTCTTTGCCACTAGGGATAAGGCGGTCTAAAGCCGGAATGCCAGCCAACTGAGCTTTAGTTAAACCTTGCCGTTGGAGGTCATAAGCCGTATGGGAATCCTTGGTGAAAACTGTCAGACATCGAGAAGAATTAAGATCGTGCCACAGCAGTGGATTGAGGCGCAATCGCCCTTCATAGAGGGCAGAAAGACAAGAAATAAACGAGACGAAGGGGCGCTTTGTTAAGTAAGCAAATGTTTGGGAGACAAAATCCCCTGTAGCCATAATTAAATCGCAGTTAGGAGCATACTGCAACACCGCTTGTAATTGTCGCCACGTTAGCCCAATTAATCCCGATTGAAAATCTTTGAGTAAATAGAGGCGCTTCATATAAAAGAATCCTCCAGAGGGCATTGTTTGTGTGGGTCCAATAATGGGAATGTCCAAGCTGCGGTAAGCTTTCCCTTCCCCCACAATCGGCATTGCCGCCATCTCAATAGAAGGACACAATTGGCGCAGGGTCTGAATAACATGAGAGGTGTGGTTGTCCTCTCCGTGACCGTTACTGATAAACAAGATTCGCTTAGAAGGCATCTTGGGTTTGGATAGGTCTAAAATGCTTGTTTGGTGAGATTTTTAACCTACCTTGGGTGAGTAGGCTAAAAAATTGATAGTATTTTTACTCTTGAGAGTTTTTGACATACTCCCCGACCGTCATGTTCGGGGATTCTAATTCATGGTTCACAGAAATCCGCTTGCTATATCAGGTTTCCCATCAATAGTATTGGCGGTCTTCTCCCCATGCTTTCCCTCAATAGAGGCAGATCCCTTTTGCCCAAAGGTACTGTTGTTTTGCCACTCAACTCCTAATATCTTCATCCCCTTTTTGAGGATGTTAATTGCCGCATTCGTATCACGGCATATTTCAACCCCACAGGATGAGCATGAATGAGTTCTAGTGCTAAGTGACTTTTTTACTCTATGTCCACAATGGCTACAGTCCTGAGACGTGTAGTTGGGCGGCACTGCCACAACTGCTTTATCCCAGATTTTACCGTAGTACTCTAACCATTGAGTGAACTGATACCAGCTAGCGTCAGAAATCGACTTAGCCAAATGATGATTTTTGACCATGTTCGCAATCTTCAAATCCTCGTAGACAATCACATCGTTAGAGTGAACTACGCATCGGGCTTGCTTTATAGCCCAATCTTTACGCTGCCTTTGGATTTTTAGATGAACTCTACCTAGTCGTTTCCGCGTCTTGTGATAATTAATTGACTGAGGCTTTTTACCCTTAACAAACTTTTTACTCAACCGCTTTGATCGCTTTTTAAGTCTGCGCTCAGACTTTCTCAAAAATTGGGGATAGATTACAGCATTATCATTTTGGTCTTTGGTGAAATATTTTAACCCCAAGTCCAAACCAACAACATTGCCTGTATATGCCCCAACTTCCTTGCGGTCAGCATCAAAGCAGAATTGGGCATAATACCCATCCGCCCTTCTGACTACCCGGACACGATTAATTTTAAGTCGATGAAGGTCTTCTCGCGTGGATGAATTGCAGAATACAGATAAAGACCCAACCTTAAAGCCATCTGTGAAAGTAATAATTTTGCAATCATCAGATAGTTTCCAGCCTGAGACTTTATACTCTACCGAACGACAATGCTTTTTAAACTTGGGATAACCAATATTTTTCTCTTGTTTTTTACAACGTTTATAGAAACTTGAGATAGCAGCCCATGCTCTTTCGGCACTGGCTTGACGCGCAGCCGAATTTAACTTTAAAGCAAAGTCGAATTCGGTAGCTAAGTCTTTGCACAGCTTATATAAGTCACTTTTACTAACTCCTTGATTATCCATCCAATAGCGAACCGCCTTATTTCTAATGAATTGGGCAGCGCGAATGGCATCATCAAGAGCTTGGTATTGTTCCTTGGTTCCGTTTAGTAGCTTGGCTTCTCTTACTATCATCTCGATATTTTATCACGCAATATTGCAGATAAAACAATCTAATAGAATATAAAGCCGTCCTTTATGACGGGGCTTTTACCCAATTTTTCGGTAAACCAGAATGGAATTAATCTTAATCCCTGTTTTTGCAAACGCTAATCTATCAGAGGATACAGTATTAGGAGTACAAGCGCTATGGGTACATCAATATAACTTCTTGGCAAATATCGGTTTAATATTCTGTTTTGTTAAAACTCAAATTTTTTGTAGATACTCAGGTGGCACACAATCGACTAACCACACACCATTAGCAGAACAATAAAAGATGTAACCCGCCTGATGCATTGCCGCAGTATTTACAGCAAAAACCACTGGCTTTCCATGTCTTGCACCAACAGTTTGTGCTGTTTCTATATCCTTTGATAAATGGATATGATGCCGTGACATTTTGTCAAGTCCTGTTTGCAGAATTGACTCTACAGATTTGCGTCCCGTGCCGTGATAAAGCTGATCTGGCGGAACAACAGGTTCTAATTGTAAATCGACTTTTATACTATGTCCTTGATTCGCACGAATCAGATTACCAGTAGAATCAAAAGAAAAGCGTTGTTTCTCGTTCAATTCAACTACTATCTGTAATTCCTCGCGGGTAATCGGAAAGTTGTTTTTGGCACAAGCGGTAAGTAATTCATCAACAGCAACCCAACCACCAGGAGCAAGTTTAATTCCAATGGCATCCGGTGTATGTCGCAAATATTTACTAAGATATTTGCTGATTTTTACAAGGCGAGAATCACTCATTTGATTATGGTTAGCATCTTTATACTACAATTATAGTTTTATGTAACACAATATTTTTATTGATGGTTTTATTTTGTGTAAATTGACAGAATTTGTCTTCCCATCATGGCTAATGCTACTCCAACGATCGCAATGAGTGTCACCTTACCGCCAGGAACGAGTGGTTGATTTGTGCTATCTGAGTTTTCTTGTTCTTGGCGTTGCTTCCAACTCATTAACGCCGGAATAATTCCACCTAGAACTGAAATACTAAATGTTCCGGTGTAATCTAAGGCAGTAAAAAAGATGCTGGGGTTAAGTGTTCCGAGAGTCATCGGCGGAAAAAGAACTAGGGAATAAAGTGGTAGGCGGCTAGAAAGTTGCTGCCACTTTGCAGGTAGGAAAATATCTTTGAACAAATCCAGCAACCCGTACACAAATCCAATGAATGATGTGACGATCGCAAATTCTGAAAAAATGGATACTAGCACTCCTAACCATTGCCCAGCGCCACCGGCTCGAAGAATTTGCAGTGGATCAAAAACAGTTGATGTACCATGTAGCATATCGGCACTGACGCTTCCTAAAATTACGGCATTCCACGCCAAGAACATAATTAGAGGAATTATAGAACCAATAAAAATGGATTGACGAATTTTGCGGGCATCCCCTTCGAGTTGCGTCACAACTAGCGGCACAACGTTTTGGAAAAACAGGGCCACAGACATCACTGAAATGGCACTACCAAGAGCATTCCAGTTTTGAAATAACAGTTGGGCGCTCTGAATATGCCTTCCTCCCAGAAATAATAATCCTAAGAAGGAAACGATGACAATTCCCACAAAGGCGCTGTTTAATTTCTCAATAAACTTTTCTCGCCCAAGATACATAATGCCACCAAATAAGAGCGTGAAAGTCATTGTACCCACCCACGTAGGCAATATCTGCATACCCCAGACTTTTGCTGCCGTCGCTCCTAAAATCTCTCCGCCTTCGGTGATGTATGCCACCAACAGAGCATAATGCATGAATAAATATGCACCGCCAGCAATTCGCGCTCCCAGCTTACCAAGGATTTTCTCAACAACTCCTAAAAAACCTATATTTGGATGCCCTTCTGTTCGTATCGTGTTTAAGGTAACTTCTGCAACCAATAACCCTGTCACTAAAGCGTAGAGCCAAACACCAATTAGCCCAGATGTGGATGGCACAATACCAGATGGCAGGGTAACAGCTGGTAGAGCCAGAATCCCAGCCCCAATGGTGGTTCCTGCAATCAATGCAGTACTTCCCAATACACTACCCGGTTGATGATTGAGTTTGTTTCCATCAAATTCGAGATGAGAAAACAACCGAGTGACTTGCTCTGAATTTTTTAGAACGGTCTTTATGGGAACCATACTGAATATCCGTACCTAAACCAAACAATATTAACATACGTAAATATTATTCGTAAAAACCCTGATTTTCTTGGTTTTTTAAGCAGATTTTTTTGGTAAATAAGCGTAGGCGTAGCCCGTCGTAGACATCGCTTGGGAAAATAAGCTAACTTGAGAACAGTCTCTATATTCAATGCTTCCAAAACTTGGAGATTTTTAGAATGAAATGGACACTTGAAGAAGCCAAAAAACAGCTACCTTCCATAATTAATGCGACAAGTCTTGAACCTCAGTTAATTTATACTCAAGAGGAACTAGTGGCTGCAATTGTAGACCCTGAGCTTTTTAAAGAATTTTTAGACTGGCGGCAAAAAACTGCAAAAACATCTCTAGCTCAAGTCTTTAAAGAACTTCAACAGTTATGTAGTGAAGAAAACTATAGCTTAGAGATAGCACCACGAAGCGATCGCGACAATCCTTTTACGGAATAATAGGATGAGTCATCTTTGTGACACAAATATAATAAGTGAATTAACTCGCCCAATGCCAAATCCAGGGGTGACAGCATGGAGTGGTACTGTGACATCTATTAACTTAAGTGTGATTACAATTGAGGAAATTTATTATGGTTTAACAGCCAAGCCTAATGCTAGAATCCAAAACTGGTTTGATAACTTTCTCTTCACTCACTGTCAAATTCTCCCCATTACTAGAAATATTAAGGATTTTGAGGATTGTGGTATATCCACATTGAATCCATTTAGTTGAATTTTTATTCAATATATAAGAGTACGTAGAAGCTCTGCTTCTTGTCGCCAGACATCGCTTATTTGACATAGTTGCTAAGAGTGCGTAGGCGTAGCCGTCATAGACATCGCCTACATCAACCCCATCATCACAAGTGCGATCGCCTGTACTAAAGTAGCAGATATAATTTAGTATCTATTTATATATAGCACTTACGAAATTTAACTAATAGATTGATTTGTAGCTAGACTTAAACTAATAGATAAATTTAAAAAACAACAGAGCTAGACGATGCAAATTACTGTTGAGGTATCTGAAGAACTAGGACAGCAGTTACAGCCGTTCCAAGACCGTTTACAAGAGATAGTAGAACGCGGTCTCCAAGAATTATTGAGCGAACAGTCTGGCAATTTTCTCGATGAGAAACAGATTATTGGGTTGTTGGCCAGTCAACCTACACCAGAACAAATTCTAGCAATCCGACCCTCACCAGAATTCCAGGCTCGTGTCAGTGATTTGCTAGCACAAAGTAAAGCAGGAACACTTTCAGCCAAAGGTGAAGCGGAACTAGAACGCTATCTGACCATAGAACATCTTGTACGTATGGCAAAAGCTCATACCTTCGAGCAATTACGCCAAAACCCATGACTTATGTATCAGCCCAATTACGGAAACTCGTAATTGAAAGAGCGAACCAAAGGTGTGAGTATTGCTTATTCCCTCAGAGTGCTGCACTATTTAGCTTTGAGTTAGAAAATTCAATTTTATATTGATTCACTGGCTAATTCTCGTTTAACTTGCTCCCAAGGAATAGTGCCATTTTTCTTAATATCTTCCCGTCCTTTATGTAAAGCTTTAAGATCCTCTTGATCTTCTGCTTTACGAATGTCTAAAAGTTCTATGACATCCTCTAAAGCATCTTCATGAGCTTGTTCTAATCGCTCATAAATAGCTTTGATTAAAGCTTGTTTTCTCGTTGTAGTTTCCATTTTTACCTCAATAGTGAGTTTAGCTTCAATAAAGTTACTATAGCCGATCACTATAATTTTACTGTATCAGCCGATCCGATAGCCGTTTAACTGAATAAATGCCCAATTTGGGTAGAAACTTTGCTGGGAATTTAACTTTTCAATCTAATCCCACAGAAAACAATTTACCAACTTGTGCCAAATCTACATTTCCACCGCTAATGATGACACCAATCCTCGCCTCTGGTGCTGTCACGACACTTTCGAGTAAAGCGGCGGCGGCGAGTACTCCTGTGGGTTCAACGACAATTTTCAGACGTTCCCATAAGAAAAACATGGTGCGAAGAATTGCTTCTTCAGATACTGTCACCATATCATCGACGTAATGCAGCACTAAGGGGAAAGTAATTTGACCAAGGCTAGGAGTCCGCGCACCATCGGCGATAGTATTAGGATTGTTGACAGTTTGCAAGGTTTTGGTGTGAAATGAGCGGGTAGCATCGTCGGCAAGGGCTGGCTCTACTCCGATTACTTTACAATTAGGTAAAAGTGCTTTGGCTGCGATCGCACAACCTGAAAGTAATCCACCACCACCACAACAAACTAATAGTAAGTCCAACTGACCAACTTCTTGGATCAGTTCTAAAGCGGTTGTTCCCTGTCCTGCGATGATGTGCGGATGATCGTAAGGAGGAATGAGTGTTATTTTTCTTCCTCTGGAAAGAATATCAGTGAATTGTTCTCTATCTGTTTTTTGGCGGTTATACAAAATAATTTCTGCACCATAATCACCAGTAGCGGCTTGCTTAACAGAGGGAGCATCTTCTGGCATTACAATCGTAGTCGGAATTTTTAACAACTTTCCGGCAAGCGCTACTGCTTGTCCATGATTCCCAGAAGAAAAAGTGACGACACCCCTTTGTTTTTCTGGAATAGGCAGTTGTATCAATGCGTTGTATGCACCTCTAAATTTAAATGACCCGGTACGTTGAAAATTTTCGCACTTAAAAAATACTTGGCTATTAGTGCGATCGTTAACGATTCTAGAAGTCAGCACGGGTGTGCGGTGGGCAATTCCCAAAATTCTCTCTTGTGCTGTTTGCACATCAGTTATAGTAACGAAATTAGGTTGTAGCATTGATGACAATATGTAAGAATTTTGACAATGATATTAAATATTCTTGCTCTTGTTGATATAGATACAGATTTTTATATTTGCGCCTATTATCCTGGATTTAGGTATGCTCATTTCAGGTGTATAGCATCATTATTTTCTCCATAAAAGTTAAATTAACTAATTCAAATTACTCCTTTTTGTCACATGAATCAAACATCAGAAATTCGGCAAAAAAAAACGGCTCTAATTACAGGAGCGGCTAGTGGGATAGGCTATCAATTAACCCAGATTTTTGCTCGTCATAATTATAATCTTGTGTTAGTGGATAAGAATGAACAAAAACTTAATGAAATTATAGATGAATTTCCCCAAAAGTTTGGCATTTCTGTCAAAATTTTTGCCAAGGACTTATCTATCCCAACATCCCCAGAAGAAATTTTCACAGAATTACAGCAAGCGTCTATCAAGATTGATGTGCTAGTTAATAATGCTGGCTTTGGTACTTATGGAGCATTTAGCGAAACAGACCTCAGCGTTGAACTGAAAATGCTTCAGGTAAATATGGTCAGCCTGACTCATTTAACTAAGTTGTTCCTCAAAGATATGGTCGAGCAAAACTATGGAAAAATATTAAATGTGGCCTCAGCAGCCGCTTTTCAACCAGGGCCTTTAATGGCAGTTTATTTTGCTACTAAAGCTTATGTCTTATCATTTTCAGAAGCGATCGCTAATGAATTAGAGGGTACAGGTGTCAGCGTAACTGTTCTCTGTCCAGGGCCAACAGCATCAGAATTCCAGCAAAATGCTGCAATGGAAGATTCAAAGATTGCTAATGTTAACAGAATGATGGATACGGAAACCGTCGCTAGGATTGGCTATCGGGGCTTAATGAAAAACAAAACTGTTGTTGTTCCTGGGATGAGAAATAAGATATTAACTGAAAGCGTCAGATTTACGCCCAGAAATTTAGTTACAAAGGTTGTCAGAAGTATGCACGAACTGAAAAAAAATAGGTAGTTCGAGATTTTATCGAAGAGAATTCAGGAGTCACGAGCCACAATTCAGATGTTGCGATTGCTTTGCTTGACTGCATTCCGATCGCAATGACAAATTATATTTTTACACATTTGGGATACTCCCCGCATTCGTAGAGAGCATCTTAATTCTGACTCCTGAATTCTGACTCCTGAATTCTGACTCATACAAATAGTTGTGTAAACTCATACATTAAATCTACCCTGCCCTTACGTAACATGGCTGGATCTAATCTTTCAGTAGTGTTACAAGTCATCAAAATAACTAACCGTTGCTGCATCTGAATACCAGAGTCATCAATTACACTCTGATACAAAGTGCCATCTAGCAAACTCAGAATGTGTTCGGTTTTATTATTGTATTGCGCTACCTCCGAAGCACGATTTTGCGCTAGATTATCAGCTTCGTTAATAACGATACAAATACGTTCTATGTAAGTCGGTGGGACAAAATTAGCGATCGCATCATGATCTAAAATAAAAATTACATACCCTAAAGGTACAAGAATTTCTTTTGCTACTGCCTGTGTCCACACTGTTTTACCAGTACCTGGTTGTCCATGTACCACAACCGCTAACTGGTTTTGATTTAGAATCGCTTGCTGTACAGAATCAGTAAAGTTTTGGATGTCTGCGGGAAATGTCCGAATGTTAAATTGACTGTGAACTTTGCCTACACGACTTTGATATCCACTCAGCATCACTGCTAAGTCGTAAGTAGCTTTGTTAATTAGTGGTGCGAGATTTTTCGCCATTAAACTATATTGTCGTCGCCCGCGATCGTAGGGATCAATTTGCAACCAAATGTCATACTTAGACCAGTAAGCATAAACAGTATTAATAACGTCTAAGCGTTCCCAGCTAATAAATTTATCTATAGGAAAATAAAAATCTCTTTCTGAATGATACTGAGTAATAATATCGGGATTACCCAACACACCTAAAACTCGCAGTACAGTAATTTCTTGCAGTCGATTAAGAACATAATCAATGGGAATGCTACTACGACTGACAAATTGAACTATGGGCGTTTCTGTACTCAAAACATCTTTGTAGCGGTGATCTGGTGATTGAGGATCTGGTGTGATGTAATTCCAAAACTTTTCGACTTCGTAGCGGGTATTATCAGATACAACGCTTAATAAATTAGCCCACCAAGCATAATTATTTCGTCCCAAAACATCAGCAACATTACTCACCAAAGTCAAACTTTTTTGACTTAATTCGCGGGAATCACTGTACAACAGTTCCCACAAAAAACCCCAATCTAATTCTCGGTTAAACGGTCGCCAACCGCAAGCAATTAAGCTTTGCCGAGTGTTATTTGTAGGAGTGCCTTCATTGCTTCTAAAATAGTCAAAATCCATATTTATCAGTTATGCAGCGTTAATTAAGTTATTTTGCGTTAAGTAGGAAGTTTTGAAAATTTTTTCTCGTAATATCAACTAATTGCGTACAAATGGTAATTTTATTTCCACTGTACTAGTCTGTCAAATTCATTTTGACGGTTAGAGAGACGCGATAAATCGCCGTCTCTACAGGAAATTTATCCATCAATTATTTATTGACAGACTACTACTGCCCATCAAGTCTTTTTAATGTAACTCATTCTTATTGTAACATACTGTGTTACAGAATAACTACTTGTGTCAACTTTTTTGACCAACCAATTGCTAAGTGGGGGTTTACTTTTAGGGATTGATGTAGCTGCACTACTTATCCGTCTGTAAATGAGGACTAATAACAATTCGTAATTCGTAATGACGCGACGCTCTCTACGAGACGCTAAAAGCGAACGAAGACTCGCTACCGCTTCGCTATCGATGACTCGCTACCGCTACGCTAACGTAATTCGTAATTATGAAAGTCTTACAGAGTCTAGGTTTTAGGGTTTGAATCTGTTGCCGAATTTTAGAGAACTGGTATAATATCACGTCCGTGGAATTGTCCAGCAGAATTCCTTACATCCCAAAAATTTTGCGGGGATCTTCCTTCTTCCTCTTTCTCAGAGTCCTCAGCGCCACCCTGCGGGTTCGCTCTTAGCGTTCTCGTAGAGTAGCCGCAAAGCGTCTACTGCGGTTCGATTCTCATACTGATTGTTATATCGTACAGAGGCTAAACTGCGGCAATATTAACCTTGCAACCATATCAATAACTAAAAACTCATAGATACTTGAACACTAAAGATAGCCATCTATGGTATAGAAATGTATAGAATCTTGTCAAAATATAAAATATAGTTGTTAAATGCATACATTTCTCGCTTCTTCCTCAATTCAGCGGTCTTTACCACCAAATCACTTTCAGCCTATGAAGATTGTCGCACTGGGGGACAGCTTAATTTATGGATTCGGCGACCCGGAAAAAGGAGGCTGGATCGAGCAACTACGGCGATGGTGGATGTTGCCAGATAGTCCCGGTCATATTCTTTATAATTTAGGGGTAAGAGGCGATCGCACGCAACAAGTAGCCCAAAGGCTAGAAGTTGAATTTCGCCACCGGGGTGAACTGCGAAATCGTGTTCCCGATTTGATTATTTTATCAGTAGGGGTGAATGACTCAGCCCGATTAGCGCGTCCCGATGGTAAAAGTTACACAGACTTTACCTTATTTGAAAAGGAAATTGCCTCTTTGCTAGATTTAGCACAGCAACTTTGTCCTGTGTTATTTGTCGGCATGGTGCCAGTGGATGAAGCCAAAATGCCATTTTTAGATTGTTTTTACTATAATCATACCGACCAATACCGTTACAAAGAAGCAACTCGAATTGCTTGCATCAAAAGGCAGATTCCCTATTTAGATATTTTTGAACAATGGATAGAACGCGGTGAAAGTTGGCGACTCAAACGCTTGAGTAAAGATGGACTCCATCCCAATACGCTAGGTTATCAAGCTTTGTTAGAGGATGTAATCGATTGGGATGCCACGCGAACAGTCAGCTTTGCCAATGCAACTTAACCATTTTCAATTTGATTATCACCTTAAACCATTCTAATAATGTGTTGGTGCTTTGGAGCTAGCCGATATTCTCGTATTTGCGACCCTTGCAAAAAGCACCACAATCTTCCTAAATTTTTAATGAACAATTCAAAAATCTATTTATAAAAACTCTAATGTCTCTATATTATTCATTACTCCTAACTCCTAACTCAGCACTCAGCACTCAGCACTCAGCACTCAGCACTCAGCACTCAGCACTCAGCACTATTATGACACCAACTTTATTTGGTCGCTGGCAAACTCGATTATTATTACTTGCAACTGTTGGCGTACTTGTATCTTTGCCTTTTGCAATGGGTTGGATTGGCACTGGTGCTAACTCGGTTTATTTTTGGATACTTGGTTATGTCGCCATCTTTGGCTTAGGTTGGGATGTGCTTTATGACTATCTGCAAAAATCTCGATGGGATAGAGATTGGCCTGCAATTTATCAACTTTTAGCTGGTATATGGGAATTGGTATTTCTGTTTTGTGGAGTCAAACTGTTTGGCTTATTACCAATACCTTTAGCGAAAGAAGAACTGTCACCAGGATATTTTTTATTACACTATAGTATCGTGTGGCTAGCAGTTTTTATTACTTCCCAAAGCCTGATGCGAATTATCTTCCTCCGTTGGCGTTTTCGGGGCGGGGAGTGGTTGTAAAATCTCAAATTACCGAAACTAATTTAATCAAAAATTACAGAAATTTTCAGGTAATTAAACCGTAGGGATGCACAAATATGTGTCCCTACAATTGATTTTGCTTGAAAAAGGTTAGAAATCACAAATTAACAAATAATATAGGAATCTGGTTTAATTTATGAAAAAAATTAGGTATTGTAGGGTGTCATTAATTTTGTAAGGTTTGTAGTGAGCGATTTATCGCTCAATTTTAAGCACTGAAGTGCTTACTACAAACTTTTATAACCAATCATATTTAATGACATAGACTACTAGTGGTCTGTCGCAAAAGTTTAGAGAGGTGAATCAGTTTTAAATTTATCAGGACTTACGCAAAATACCTCTCAAACTCTTATTTCTCCGCGTTCTCTGTGTCTCTGTGGTTCGATTTTCCTTTATCTGTGCGTAAGTCCTATTTATCTTCTTCACCTCTTAACTTTGCGCTCTTTGCGTCCTTCTCTAACGAGACGCTGCGCGTAGCTTGCTTCCCCAAAGGGGTATGCGGTTCGTTTTCTTAAACGATCAGAATTAATGCTATATATGGCGATTTTAGTTTAGATGCAATATGTTGTATTGACGTACAGTTGTGTACGTTCCTAATTTAGATTTTAGGGAGATTATTCAATACAGAGACGCAAATTAAGGAAGTGCAATTTCAAATTTTGATCTGGTTATTCAGCTATTTCTACAACTCACAGTTATTTTAATAACTTGTCGCATTGTCACGATTTTAGGACGACGCTATCTTGGTCAAACCGATGTTGTTTGCGAAATGATCGCAGGTGTAATGCTAGGTCCATCACTTTTCGGATTGATTGCACCAGATTTTCAGCAATGGCTATTTCCTAAGCTTCCGATTATCACTGCTGTCGGACTCAAGATACCCAATCCATCGATGTCGATTTTATATGCTATTAGCCAAATTGGGTTGGTAATTTATATGTTTTTGATTGGTTTAGAGTTTAATACCAAACTCTTAAAAGATCATATCAAAAGTGCAAGTTTGCTATCTGCGGCTGGGATTATCACTCCTTTTATTTTAGGAGCGATCGCGTCTTTTTGGTTTTATCACAATGGCGATTTCTTTCAGCCAAAAGTCACGGCTTGGTCAGCCGCTTTGTATCTAGGTGCATCGATGACAATTACGGCTTTCCCAATGTTAGCTCGCATTCTTTACGAGCGCGGTCTTGCACAAACCCGCTTCGGTACTTTGGCTTTAGGTGCAGCATCGGTAGATGATGGAGTTGCTTGGTGTTTGCTGGCGATCGTGCTTGCTAGCGTGAAAAATTCTCTAAGTATTGCCATATTAGCAATTGGTGGTGGCATTTGCTATGTGCTATTTGCAATTTTTCTCGGTCAACCTCTACTAAAAGCATTCACACGCATGACAAAACGCGAAGGTGTGAACAGACAAACCCTGACTTTAATGTTGATAATTTTGATGTTTTGTGCATGGTTTACCGATGTTACAGGTATCTATGCAATATTCGGTGCTTTTGTGCTGGGAGCAGTGACACCACGCGGAGAATTCGCCCAACAAATTCGCCAATATACAGAGTTTTTAACTACTTCTTTTTTGTTACCAATATTTTTTGTCTTCTCTGGACTAAACACTCAAATTGGATTGGTAAACACACCTACTTTGTGGGGAGTTACGCTGTTAATTATTGCGATGCCTACGGCGGTAAACTACGCAATTCTCGGTAAAGGTGTTGCTTGTATGTTGGCTGCAAAGTTGGCGGGGGAAAATTGGCGTGAATCTGCAACTATTGGCGCTCTGATGAATGCTCGTGGTTTGATGGAGTTAATTATCCTCAATATTGGTCTGGAGCAAGGTATAATTACCCCAACTTTATTTACTATCATGGTGATTATGGCAGTCATTACTACTCTGATGGCATCACCCCTGATTGCCTTTTTATTGCACGGTACAATCTATGAAAAATCTTCCACTTAAGTAAATTCAAATATAAAATTAGTTACCTAGTAATTGGGTAAAATTCTCTGTTTTGACTTTGGCGATCGCAATCCTAAATAAGTTATAAACAAAAAGATCCCCAACTTCTTCAAGAAGTCGGGGATCTGAGCCTCTCGGTTATTCGAGATATAGCTCCTAAAATCACCAGAATTCATGTTTCACGGCTGCAACTGCATCGTAACAATAATTCATATAATAACAAAGCACCAATTACTCTTGGTTATATCTAACAAGCTTGACATTTTCCAGTCTTTTAAAGAATCATCTTAGGGAAACCAGATAGTTAATTTTGAGGAAACCATGCACATAGTTATTCTCGTTCTGGTTGAAGTGCTGATTGTTATTGGACTTTCACGGCTAGTAGGGCTAGGATTCCGTTCGATTAAGCAACCGCTAGTAATTGGTGAGATTGTCGCCGGAATTATGCTCGGCCCATCTTTATTTGGTTTAGTTGCTCCCCATCTAGCAGTTACCTTGTTTCCACCAGAAACTATTCCTTTTCTCAATGTTTTGTCTCAGGTGGGACTAATATTTTTCATGTTTCTGATTGGGCTAGAACTAAATCCCAAATATCTTGGCGGGCAATTAGAAGTAGCAGTTTTAACTTCTCACGTCAGCATTTTAGTACCGTTTTCTCTAGGAACATTGCTAGCGGTGATCCTTTATCCCCTAGTTTCCAATGCAAGTGTATCATTCACCGCCTTTGCTTTGTTTTTAGGGGCGGCAATGTCGATTACTGCCTTTCCAGTGTTGGCGCGAATCATTACTGAAAACAATTTACAAGGAACCCGTTTAGGAACCTTGGCGTTAACTTGTGCGGCGGTGGATGATGTGACAGCTTGGTGTCTGTTGGCAGTTGCGATCGCAGTTGCTCGAACTGGTGACTTTGCTGGTGCTATACCGACAATTATCGCCAGTATAGTTTATATCGGCTTGATGTTGACAGTCGGTCGTTGGTTTTTGCAACGCCTTGCCAAACACTACCTCCGGGCGGGACGACTCAGCCAATTATTGCTGGCTGGAATTTATATGGCAGTGGTTGCGTCGGCATTAATCACCGAACTAATTGGGATTCACTTAATTTTTGGAGCATTTTTGCTGGGAGCAGCCATGCCCAAAAATGAAGATTTAGTCCGAGAATTGGCAGTAAAAACCGAAGATTTTGTCCTCATTTTCTTGCTGCCCATATTTTTCGCCTACAGTGGCTTAAAAACGCAGATAGGCTTGCTCAACCGTCCCGAATTGTGGCTTTTGTGTGCGTTGGTTTTAGCAGTAGCGATCGCAGGTAAATATATTGGTACTTATGTCGCAGCCCGTGTCAGTGGCATTAGTAAACGGGAAGCCTCAGCACTCGGTTGGTTAATGAATACTCGCGGTTTAACCGAACTGATAGTACTAAACATTGGTTTAGAGTTAAAGGTAATTTCCCCCTTAATATTTACCATGCTGGTAATTATGGCATTGGTAACTACCTTCATGACCTCGCCACTGCTGGAATGGACATATCCGAAGAAGCTGATCAGGTTAGATGTGGTGGAACCGGAGTTAGAAGCA
>NZ_JABXKI010000179.1:23580-25748 GCF_017115095.1 Nostoc sp. NMS4
TTGTTAACCCTCTGAGCTTGATTGAATTTGAAGAAGATTATGCCTTTGAAAGTACCCCAGTTGAAGCAGATCGATTAATTGCCCAGCGTCGACAACAGTTAGAAGAATTGATTAATACTCTCGAACCAGTAGAAACACGCGCTCACGTTCATCCCATCGTTCGTATATCTAGTAATGTTGCCCGAGAAACTGCACAAATTGCCACACTCAAACAAGTTGATTTAATTCTGGTGGGATGGCATCGCCCTGCCTTTAGTAGCAACCGCTTAGGTGGAAGAGTTGGTCAAATGCTCACTACTGCGCCAGTGGATGTTGCAGTGTTTGTGGACAAAGGATGCCAGCAATTAGAAAGCTTGTTAGTGCCTTATTCGGCAAATATTCATGATGATTTGGCATTAACACTGGCTCTGAGACTGCTAATTAACCGTGAGACTTGTATGTTACAGGTTTTGCAGGTTGTCCCCGAAAATAACCTCAAGGATGAATTGAGTTACGAGTTAAATACAATGATGGAGCAATTACCGAGTAGTGTACGCGATCGCATCGAAATCAAAACTGTCCAAACTCCAGAGGCAATCCAAGCTGTAGTCGAAGCCTCAAAAAATGTAGACCTGACAATTGCCGGCACTAGCCGCACTTGGGGTATCGAGCGTCAAACATTGGGAAGATATACAGATCAACTAGCCATCCAATGTTCTTCCTCACTGCTGATTACCCGTCGCTACAGTCAAGTCAGCGCTCATTTGGCTTCTGTACTTTCTGAGGTTAGTAGTCAAGAGCCAACATTGAGGAGTTGAGAACATGAATCATTTCAACTTCAAATCTTTAGCTTTTTACGGAGTAGCAATAATTTCAGTGCTACTGTTGTTTAAAACTGTCAGTGTCTACGGAGAAAACAATCTCAAGGCTCCACCGCCAATTAACGGTCGGTATCGTCTAAACCTAGCGGAAAATTTGCCTAACTGTGAAAAATCGGATACTCTGACCTTAAACATTCAGCAGTCAGGTATTTACGTAAATGCCTCTATATTACCGGCAAACGCTAACGCCGACACTGATGAAAAGCACTCTCTGGCAGGTATCTTCAGAAATCAACAATTAAATTTATCTGGGAAAGTTGGCAGATCAATCCTTTGTAATATTCCTCGCCCCCAAAATGATCCTTTAAACTCAGTCACAATTCAAATGCAACTTGTGGATAAAGCTAATATGACAGGTCAATTAACCGTAAATGGTATTCCACAAACTCTGAAATTTACTGCTGTGCCCCAAAAAGCTAATTGAATTGAGGGATTGTAGAGACGCGATTCATCGCGTCTACGGGATTGGAAGCGCGAAGTAAACAGCAATGTAAGTGCATTGTATGGGTTTTATGGAGCAAATAAACAGAATGGATCGGGAACTCAAGACTAAGCAATTTTACCAATGGGGTAAGCAGCTATTTAGCATCAGTATACTAGGCTTTTGTGCAGCGATCGCCCTCGAAACTTGCACTACTGCTGCTACACCAGGGGCAAAGCTAAATAATTGGCGTTTTTCCCCCAAGACACAGCAACTTGAAATTAACCTCTCAGCAGGTATAACCCCTCATTATTTCTACTTAGCACAACCCTCTCGTCTGGTTGTAGATTTACCAAATACTAAGTTGGGCAAAGTTACCACCCTACAAAATTATTCTGGAGTAATTAAAAGCATTCGCGTTTCTCAACTGAACGCAAACGATACACGCATTGTCCTAGATTTAGCAGCCGGGACTGTTTTTAATCCCAAAAAGGTACAACTACAACCCGTTTCCCGAAAAAACTCTACTCGCTGGGTGTTACGTCCGGTTATTTCTGGTAAAACTACTGCCGTAAAACCAGGAAAGTCCGCACCTTCAGCCAAGAAACAACCTCAAACACTCCAAAAGCCGCCTAGTAACCTACCTGTAACTACTAATCCACAATCACCCTTACTCACCGCTCCGCCTCCATCCAATGAACTGCCCTCAACAATTACTACTAACTCAGAGCAGCCTTTTGTCACCGTACCCCCTTTAAATCAAAATACATCCTCTCAACAACCTGCTTCGATTCTTCCCCCTCCTTCTTTCCCAAATCAACCCGATAATCTAAATAACATTCCTCCTTTGGGAATATCGGAATTTCCAGTTCCAACAATCCCCAATG
>NZ_JABXKI010000120.1 GCF_017115095.1 Nostoc sp. NMS4
GTTGCATCTCCTTTTCCATATTGATGAAAATTGCTCATTTCTCTTGAAAATGGGTATACAGCGCTTCCGGCTATTATGCAATACAGTTTTTATCCTTGCCCCCTCCTAGCATAGCTTTCAGTTTTGAGGATGTACCTCATAGCTGCCGGAAGTGCTGTAAGGGTATAGGAAGAAGAGTTTTTAGCATTGCTGATTTGAAGTATGAAATTCCCAAATCAAGTGTTTAAAACTCTTATCTTTGCGCTTTTGCGCCATTTCAAATGCTATGTTTATTTATGCCGTGCTGTACTAGTAATTATTTAGTCTTAATTAATACTATATTCTTTCAAAGAATACTAGTATTAATTCATCAAAAAAATATAAAAATTAAGGACTTCCAGTAATCAACAGTCTTTACCAACGTAAAAAGCCTGGCGATCGCTCTTAGAGAAGTTTTTTGACACATAAATATGAGCGATATACTGAAGCATATTGAAGAAAATCCTAAAGAAACACGGAGGTTAATTGGTATCGAGTATGAACAGTTACAACAATTAATCGAAAATGCCGAACAATTAAATTCTTGAATTACAAGCTTTACTAGAATCAAAAAAAATTAGAATTATTGCTGGCGGTGGAGGTCGAAAACCAAAACTATCTGTAAGAGTTCAAATAATTTTAACCTTGGTGTATCTCAGACACATGACGACATTTCAACTTCTTGGTATCCAGTTTGGAGTGAGTGAATCGACAGCGAATCACACATTTAGGTTAAATCCAAAAAAGTATAAACAAGTTATTTTGACAAGATGATTGCATTTACGGACTATAGCCTAGCCACATAAAGGCTTTGAAGGTTTTCGGAGATGTCTTTGCGATCAATTTTTGGCATTGTTTACAAAAGCGAGCGATCGCGTAGCGTTAACTGTAGCAAGTCTAAGTATCAAATTTTACCTACATAAATCAATTCATCCCTCCATGCAGCAACGCCTATTTTATTAAAGAGTAATATCAATAAATTTTAATAAACTCTTGTTTTTTAGCACAATCTATGCAAATCTCATAGATGTATAGTACGGTAATCTTATCGACTTAACGTAGTTTAGTAGAAAGTAAGGTGGGTTAGCCAATAGACTCAATACCCCACCCTAACCCTCCCCGTATGTATTGGGGAGGGAACCGGAAATCTTATTTCCCCCCAATATGTCGGGGGGATTAAGGGGGGTGATACCACTTATGTGTACACGGTAGCCAAACTTGGGCGAGGAATTTAGGGTGAGGGCATTTGATTCATGCAATCAGTCTATTCTGTAAGCTGCTAGTAAGGCAATTTTGTTAATTTATGACCCTGATTGACATTTAATTTTGAGTAGAAAAATTGGTAATGATGATGCTCAGGCGATCGCCTTGTATCAAAAAATTACTGCCATTACAGGATGCGATCGCATTAATGATGTCCGTAATAAAAAGTTACTTAGCGAGCCACAACTTAGAGATTTTATTAACAAGCAGTATCAAGGGCGAATAGTACCTGTATTTTAAAGATAGCGAAAGAATGAAGAATGACAATTTTGTTACTTCGTCTTTACCTAAATGAAGAGTTACTAAACTTAAACTTGAACATTACTGGAGGTCTAAATCATGTTTTCTGGAAAAATTGAAAAAGAATTATTTGATGAAGAAATTTGGTCAATTTGGCAAACAAAGAAATTACCAGATCATCTACAGTTATTAGCGGATCAAGAACTAGGAAAACGCGATATCTGGGAATTGCAATCCCAAGAGACTGACGATCGCTCTACAGATCCAAATCTTCATGAGGACTCTAATCATTTAACAAGTATTTAACAATAAAGGCAGTTGTTGCGTAGGGCAGTAGGCTGGAGGAATACTGCCCTACGCAAGAACTACTGCGATCCAATGGCAGTAAAGTACGCACTGAGAGTAAGTGTTAAAGTCCCCAATCAAAATCATTTCTTCTTTTCACTCTTACCAAAACTGGCTATGCAGTAGAACTATTGTTATTAGTTCCTTTGGGCGATAGTATAAAACTTTGCTGGTTAATTGTCACCATGCTAAATTAAGTTCTGTGCGACTAACTGGTAGAAAGATAAACGGGTTTAAGTCCTCCAGCAAATTTTGAATTTGCTAGTCAATAATAAAGTGGTGGGTCTAAATTCTGCACTGATTGCATTTTGAATTTTGACTTCTCTATTTAATGCAAATCGAGTTCATGCTGCAAATCCCTCCCCAATTTATTTACCTAGCAAGAGAAGGAATCAATATCAATGGCACATCTGTTTGAACCATTCAAGATTCGTGAAGTTGTTTTTCGCAACCGCATCGCCGTTTCACCGATGTGTCAATATTCCAGTACAAATGGATATGCTAATGATTGGCACGTTATTCATCTAGCTTCTCGTGCAGTTGGCGGTGCAGGTATAGTGTTCACAGAGGCGGCAGCTGTAGAGCCGCGTGGACGCATTAGCCCGCAAGATTTGGGAATTTGGTCAGATTCACATATAGAAACTTTAGCCAAGATTGTGGCATTAATTCATAACTTTGGTGCTGTTGCAGGTATTCAACTTGCTCATGCAGGTAGAAAGGCTAGCACTGCCAAACCGAGTAAGGGAGGGAAAGCACTAGATGAATCTCAGGAGGGTTGGCGGCCTTTGGTTTCGAGTAGTGCGATCGCTTTTAGCCAAGATAGCCCAGTTCCAGAAGCCCTCAGTCTTGAGGGAATTAAAGAAATTATTGATGCCTTTGCTCAAGCTGCCAAACGTTCTCTACAAGCTGGTTTCAAGGTAGTAGAAATCCATGCTGCCCACGGTTATCTACTGCACCAATTTCTCTCGCCCCTTTCTAACCATCGTCAAGATGATTATGGTGGCAGCTTTGAAAACCGAACTCGTCTGCTCAGAGAAGTAGTTCAAGCAGTTCGAGAGGTTTGGCCTCAGACACATCCCCTCTGGGTACGCATCTCCGCCACCGATTGGGTAGACAATGGCTGGGACATTGAGCAAAGTATTGCTTTAAGCGACAAACTCAAGTCTTTAGGAGTTGATCTCATCGACAATTCATCAGGCGGTATCATCCCGGGCGTTAATATACCCATTAAACCTGGTTATCAGACTCAGTTTGCCGAACGCATCCGCCGCGAAGCTAATATTCATACAGGAGCCGTGGGCTTAATTACATCCCCTGAACAAGCTGACGAGATTATTCGTACAGAAGTAGCTGATATAGTGCTATTAGGACGCGAACTACTCCGCAATCCTTACTGGCCACATCTGGCAGCCAAACAACTAGGACACGATAAACTCTGGCCTGTTCAATACGATCGAGCTTGGCTATGATTTCACCCGTGCTTAATTTAAAGCGCTGAGAAAAAACAAGATTGCTAAAACTTCATCATGTTTTTTAGTAGAAATAGCAATCCTAAATTATTTGTGAAAAATTAGATCCCCGACTTCTTCTAAAAGAAGTCGGGGATTTGGACACCGCGCATTTTCACAGTAGAGAAGTGCGGACTATTGGCGTAGCCTCATTCTCTCGACTCGACCTTTGAGCAAAACTAGCCGTGTCATATCTCATACCCGTAGTACACAATACGCACTGTGTACCTCCCAGGGCAAACGCATCATGTCAACAGAAAGAGCTTATTGTCAATAAGCTGAAAAATAGTCGCATTAATAGCTACTTATTGACATAGATTTAGCGATCGCTTTGAAGCTTGGAAAATAAATCAAACGCGAAATGCTGATTTTTTCGTTGGTTCTTAACGTTGGTTGTGATTAAGAGTAATTTAGATGCGTTTGCCCTGGTGTACCTCCTCATCTGGGGCTTTCACACTCTTGCTAAATTTATTCTAAAAACCTCTTGATTTTCATCACAGTTTGTGAAAGAGTCTGATTTAGTATACAAAATACGGTAAACCGATAGAGTTACAGTATTTAATGATTTAATTGGAAGAAAGTGCAGCTAATATAGCGACCCTTGAATCCTGGCAAAAAGCTATCGGACTGATTAAGAGTACAGAAGTGTAATAGGCATCTGATGAAAGCTTGAATATTAGCAATAAATACCTGCATAACTGTCAGGTAACAATCTCCAGTACAAGTTAGTTTCTAGTAGAAAAACCTCAGATTTCAGATTAAATCCAGTGAAATTGCCCTCTTTCTTTATTGATGTGTGGCTCAAAGTCATTCTAGTAGTCTGTCAAGAAAAAATTGACGAATAAATTTTCTGTAGAGACGGCGATTTATCGCGTCTCTCCAACTGTCAAAATGGATTTGACAGACCACTAGCTTTGAGCCGCTTATGTACTAACTCATGACTAGATTTTTGAATTATTTTCGCCAGTGGAGAACATCTCATGCAACCAGATCCTAATTCTCATCAAAGTTCCGAGCAAAATGCTCAGGCTAATAGTGAAATAGATAAACTAAAACAGCCCCATGTAGCTGGCAAACGTTTTTTTGGTAGTAGTGCCAGCAGACGCTCATTTCTCGGTCGCGCCGGTTTGTTTAGTGCCGCTAGCGTTGTTGCAGGAGTTTTCGGTTCACCTTTCTCCTCAAAGAGAGGAGATATTGTACAAGCTATAGATATCAACAGGCGGAATAATCGAGTGTTCGATCATAACAGGTTTGTTGATTTCCGCAAGCCGCACACTCGTGACTTCCAGTCATGAGTTAGGCGCTCCATATTCTGTTAAAATTAGCATATAGCGAAAACCAAGCTAACCTGAACCACGACAACTAAAGATATGGGGTTCTACCGTGGAAATAGATACTTTTGTATCGATCCTCTAGTGGGTAAAATCTTTAAGGTACAGAGGTTAAACATACTTAACTTTTAGGTACTTGTTTGAAAGTCGCCGTCGGTGCGCCGGAGACTTTAAAAACGCCTGTGGAGAACTTGTAAGACCTGGATTACTCCAGGCTTAGATCGTTGAAGCAGGAATCACGCGACTTCTAGTCGTGTGAGGTTCAAAAAGCCTATCGAGTACGTGTTGAAGCAGCCAGACTTGAACGGAGTGTTCTGATTCCACCGCATCCGACCAACGGCGATGAGGAACGTTATGCCAACAAAATCGGCTCTGACAGTAGGGGACTACCGCATAACGCGGTAGGCGAAGTCAGGCTGGAAGCTTACAACTCTTTGACCAAAGCACTGACAACGCAAAACCCGAATGATTATGAAAATATCATCTTGGGTGGCGGCAGAAAGCTGGTCAATCCTCAAGGTCCCCTAGCAATTAGCTTAGAAGGGATCAATGCAGCCCAGATAGCTGTGCCACCACCACCGGCTCTAGCTAGTGCAGAACGCGCTGCTGAAGCAGTAGAACTCTACTGGCAAGCTTTACTCCGAGATGTACCTCTTTCTAAGTTACAAAACAATACTGATAACCCAAAAGTCTTGGCAGCTGTTGAAGACCTTAACAAGCTTTCGGCGTTTCGAGACCCAAAACAAAATGGCCGTGTCACCCCTCAGACTCTATTTCGTGGTAGGTTCAAAAGTCACAGTCTAATTTTCGGTGTTTTGGGAGTGCTGAGTATACGTTTAAGGGAGAGTTATGATTCTCACAGTCATTGCACCCCACCCCCAGCCCCTCCCCTTAGCAAGGGGAGGGGAGACAAAGCATAGTTTTGGTTTAATAAGTAATTAAACGGACATGATATAACTCGCTATCAGTCGGGGATTCAGATCCACGACTGATTGAAGACTGTTTAACCGAAACTGATATGACACTTCGACACACTTATGAAAAAGGATTAGCTTCTGTTACTACTTCTGGTAGTGGAATAAACTCTGTTTCATCTGGCACGGTAGCAAAGCGATAGTTGCGCCAATCAAGTTTAGCTTGCTCTATTCGCTCTGGTCGGCTAGAGACAAAATTCCACCATTTGTAGCGTGTACCTAACGGCTCACCGCCAATAACAATGCATCGAGCAGAGGCAGTAGCAGAAACCTCGATCTGATGATCTGGTTCTAGAATAGCAAGACGATATTGCTCCATCGGTTCATCGTTAATCTTCAATCCCTCTGTAACACTGTATACTGCCCTTTGTGAATAATCAGTAGGGATAGTGAAGTGGGTGTTGGCAGACAATACTGCATCTAAATAGAGGATAGGTGAGAGAACTTTCACAGGTGAGGTATAGCCAAATGCTTGCCCAGCAATAAGTTTGATGATAATGCCATTCTCTTCCCAGGTGGGGAGAGTTTCAGCTGGATAGTGAATGAATCTTGGATCGATTTCTTCGTGTTCAACAGGTAGGGCGACCCAGGTTTGAATGCCATGAATAGTAGTTTCTGGGTAACGCTCAGAGTCAGGCGATCGCTCTGAATGTACAATCCCTTTTCCAGCTGTCATCCAGTTTACTGCACCTGGTTGGATTTCCTGCACTGTACCCAAACTATCTCGATGCATCAAAGCACCATCAAATAAATAAGTTACCGTTGCCAGATTGATATGAGGATGTGGTCGGACATCGATGCCTTGATTGGGGGGCATAATGGACGGACCAAGATGATCGAAAAAGATAAATGGCCCAACCATTTGGCGATTAGGATATGGCAAACTGCGACGGGCAGAAAAACCACCCAGATTTTTAACTTCGGGTTCAATCAGTTGAAGAATTGCCATAAATCATTGGAGGTGATTAGTAAATGCGGTAATTATTAAGTATATCTACTTGCAAACAAGTTAAAAAGCATTACAAGGCAGATCCTTCTAACGGAAGTTAATGCATATTTGGTTATGTCTGTCAATGTGTAAGTCCTAAATTTATCAGAATTACACCCAGCAGTAACTTGGTATAAAGATTGTATCGTTAGTCCATTACTAGGATATTTAATTAATGCTTCCTTCCAAACGAGTTTATTTATTATTGGTTTTGGTTATTGCGATGTCTACGATGGGCTATGTATGCGCCCCGATTCTATCCTTATTTCTCAGCATTAGAACAACCATCGCTATCACTGTGCTATTTGATGCTATTATTCTCGGACTGATGATTGTAGATGGTTTACGGGTGCGGCGTTCTCGTGTGCAAATTAGCCGCGAATTACCGTCACGATTATCTATTGGGCGGGATAATCCTGTGGTGCTGAAGGTGACATCATCAAATACCGATGCCCAAATTGAAATCCGCGACTATTACCCAACAGGATTTGGCGTGTCTGCACCTGCACTAAGCGCCATTGTTCCCAGTAACAGCACCGAGGAATTGACGTATACCGTCCACCCAACACAACGGGGAGAGTTTCCTTGGGGGAATATTCAAGTTCGACAGTTGGGGCTTTGGGGATTAGCTTGGGATGATTGGCACATTCCTCAAAGTTTGCCAGTGAAAGTTTATCCTGATTTAGTGGGATTGCGATCGCTCACAATTCGTTTGACACTGCAATCATCAGGATCGATGCGCCAATCTCGCAAAACTGGTATTGGTACAGAGTTTGCCGAATTGCGAAACTATCGCACTGGTGATGATTTACGGTTTATTGATTGGAAAGCTACCGCCCGTCGGGTTGGCGCTTATGGTAATGCTATGCCACTGGTGAGGGTTTTGGAACCAGAACAAGAACAAACATTACTAATTTTACTCGATCGCGGACGGTTGATGACGGCAAAAGTGCAGAATTTGCAGCGATTTGACTGGGGTTTGAATGCAACTTTATCCTTAGCTTTGGCAGGTTTACATCGAGGCGATCGCGTGGGTGTTGGTGTATTTGACCGCCAAATGCATACGTGGATTCCCCCAGAACGCGGTCAACATCATTTGAATCAGCTAATCGATCGCCTAACTCCAATTCAACCAGTTTTATTTGAATCTGATTATTTAGGGGCGGTGACAAATGTTTTGCAGCGACAAACCCGGAGGGCGCTGGTGGTGGTGATTACCGATTTAGTTGATGTTACTGCCTCTACAGAACTTCTAGCCGCACTCTCTAAGTTAGCACCCCGCTACCTTCCATTTTGCGTTACTTTGCGAGATCCACAAGTCGATCGTTTAGCACACACCTTTACAGATGATGTTGCAGGTGTTTATACCCGTGCAGTAGCACTAGATTTATTAATGCAACGACAAGTAGCTTTTGCCCAACTGAAACAAAAAGGTGTATTAGTGTTAGATGCACCAGCAAATCAAATTGCCGATCAGTTAGTTGAGCGATATCTGCAACTCAAAGCGCGAAATCAACTTTAGTAACTACCCAGATATAAGGGACTTCCAACAAATAAATTACCCAATATTGTCGGCAGTGCATCTTGCCCGCCTTTGTATACGGGTGGGCGAGACGCGATTGGTGTCAACTTCAGGTATAAGTTCAATAAGAGAAAGGGTTCTAGGGTTGTCCACGTTGGGTTGAACGTAGTGAAACCCAACCTACATTGATAGATTTTATTACAAACAATCACCCGAACATGATATTACTCCTGACTTTTTACAAAATGTGGACAAGGGGAATAGTTCGCGAATGATGTTCGCGAACCCACTACTTATCTTTGTTGTATTTAGAAGTTTCTTCGATTAAATCTTTCAAACCCTGATTTAGAGTTTCAATTGAACGATCTAATGCTTCAATTTTGGCTCTGAGAAAAATTTGTTCTACAGCCTCTAAGTACGCTTGACTACCAGCTTTACCTAAGTGCTTGTAACGAGAACTCTTACCATCAAGTCTTTGTTGGAAATATTGCCACACTAGCCTGTAGCTTATAGTACCAATAGACTGACTTCCTCCCTTTAGCGAGATAGCGAACAATCCAACAGGAAGATGCGGCTACCTCCCCCGAAGCACTTACTGCTTGGATTTCTTTCTCAAGATGCTCTTTAGCTTGAACTACGCAATAGACCTCTTGCAAAAATCCTTGAATCACCCCTCCCCAACCCTCCCCTTGTGAAGGGGAGGGCGCAAGATTTCAAGTTTCCCCCCTTTATAAGGGGGGATTAAGGGGGGTCTATTCGACTTATGCAAGAGGTCTAATGTATGCGTGCATATAAATCTTCTTGGGCTGACGGTTTTGAGTTATTGGACATAAAACAAAAAATATACGGTTCGCGAATAACTTACTTATACGAACCATTCTTAGCTCTACAAAGCTTTTAAACAATTAAAATTAAACCATTAATTTCAAAGTGTAATAAAGAGTACAACAAAATGTAATAAAGAGTAGGACAACAGTGTAATGATTTGTAGTCTGGTTTGTTACCAATAAGTTATTTTTAATAGTTTTGTCGATACTAATAAGTCATTCTTAATAGTTGTATTGCTATAAATAAGTCATTTTGTAAGGATTCAGGGTCTCAGTAATCGCAAAAACTCTATTTTACGTTTTTTAAAATTGGCGTACTGAATGTAAACTATCTACTGTTAATTGCTACGCTCCTCATTTGGGTTGACGGTTATACACCACTCAGGATCAGGATTAGGCAAGTATGTGTCCACATCTGATCTTTTAGAATATTCCTTCCATTCATAAGGAGTCACTACAATTAGCTCATTGGATTTCCATTGATAAATCGGAGTTGCATTTTGGGGTGTTATATCTTCTTTAAAGACAAGTTGCCATAAAGTCTTCATCATATCAGGACATTCATTACATATCTTATTCCATTTTTCTTTTAAGTTCCTGCTTTCTTCTCCTATATCAAATTTTCCTTGTAGCAAGTTGATAAGAAAAGCAGCTGCATAGCTTTCATTATTTGATAACTCTTCGGTTAATTTACAAAACTCGTCATAATTATCATATGATTCCTCCAATTTATTTTCACACCATTTCCATCCCTCTTCATTAATGGCTTTTACGAGTCGATGGTCAATATTCCATACTTCAAAGAAATCCATTGAAACACAACATAACTTTTGCCACTCTCCTGGTGGAAATTGACTAGTCCATCCTAGTGGATGACGCTCTGATTGTGGTGATATATCTTCAATCCATAAAGCCTCAAATCTAAAATTTATTATCTCTGAATTTGGTAACTTATCATCATCATCATCATCATCCTCATTCTCTGAAAGCCTTTGCTGATGATATTTCCTTTGTATTTCCAACTTCTCAGACAACTTTTTTATCTCCTTATCCGATAAATATTTTGCCACGATTTTGTTAGGAGGAATATTGGGAACTTGCCAAGATATGTTATCGGGAACATTTACTCCATCACTTTCATAAACATATAAAGGTTTATTCATCTGCTCTTTATTCCATATGAAATCTTGCTTATTACTATGTGCTTTATCAGAGATTAAGGGAGCTTTTAAAGTTTGCCATTTTATCTGATTGTTTTCTTTAAACAACCAATACAAGCTAGTATTCTCAGAGATTGGACTATTAGTAATTCTATGCTGACGAGCAATTTGATAGTTGAGTAAAGCATAGGGTGATGTTTTATGATCATTCAAAAACTCTTGAATAAAATCATCAAATTTAGTTCTTAAAAAAAACTTTATACTCTCCTCCACGGAATTATCAATTTTTACGTCATTACGATTGACTTCTAGGTTAATTTCTTGATGAGACGTAGAATATGGTGTTAAATCTATTGTGACCAACATATTTGTGGAAAAGCTCCTTTTTCCTGTATACGAATTACGCATATGGGACGAGATACTGAAATTCATTCCTTTCCAGCTTATTCTCTGACTTTTACAATCAACTATATAAAAATGAGAATGATTATACTTAAATTCTTTTAGTATAATCTCAGTACTCTCTGCGGTTTCTAAGAAAGCAAAGGATACTTGATTGTTTAATTCAAAATAAGGTAAATAAACGCGATATTTTCCTAAATTGTTCGGTAATTCACCCTCCTTTATCTTCCACTTCAAGCATTCTTTTAGCTTTTCTCTATAGCTTGAAACATAAAAATTTTCAGCTTCTTCAGAGCTATTATTTATAGAATTTCGCCATCGTGTCAAAAATTTAGTAAAATCCTCTTCTATCTCTTTAAAAAAGGCATCTTTCTTGCAAATCCATCCTGGTTTAAATTCAAGTTTTTGCTCTGGAAAATCAGATATAAAGTTAAAATTGCAGGGAATATAGTCCAGTACATTTTGAAGAAAGCTTCTCAACTTTGAAACAAATTTAGATAAATTTTCGTGAGACAAGTTTTCATCAAAAATTTCTTTTTCCTGAACAGGAGAGTCTTCTTTTTTAGATATAACTGTAGATATAACTTCGGGCTTTAGTAAAAGACGTATTTCTGTACCATGAAAATTCTTTTGGACGTTTGTTAGTTCACCAAATGACCCTATTCCCTCAGTTTCAAACTTCCATCCATTGTTGTTATCATCACCTGGTGACAAACTACGTCGTGTCTTTATTACTACTCTTTCAGCTAACATAAAGTAGCTTAATACACCTATCCCAAATTTTCCTGTACGTCCTACAGAAAATCCATATTTTTGGCATTCACGTTCCAAATTAATTATCTTACGCTGTCTAGCAGAACCGCTTACCAATAGATAGTTCTGAATAATATCTTTGGTCATACCAACGCCATCGTCAGTACATACTAGCCAAATACCATCGCTATCTTTATCAATTTTTAAGTTCACAGAGTGTTGTAAATTTAAAGACTGATGATTAGCTACATCTTTGATAAATTTGTTAGTGTCTCTTTGATTTTTGATTTCTTCTTTGATTTCTTTAAGGCGCTTGTAGGCAATCTCCTCACGAACAGCATCAAAAGCATTCTGGAGAAGTTCACGTACTGCATATAAATGATCTCCGTAAAGTGATATACCAGAGAGTAACTCCAAAATTTTATTTGTATCTGGTCGAAAAGCACCATCAATGTACTCATAATTATCAGGTATAATATTTCGTTGAATGGCTATTTGCAAATCCCAAAGGTTTTTAGTATCTGTTCCTTCTAAGAGTTTGTAGCAATCTGTCAATACATGATCCATTTCATTCGCTAGTATCTCACTGGCACGATGTATGACAGCTTTTTTCGGATAAATCGAAAGCGATATTTGTGATTTATCTTTCAGTTTAGAAACAGTAGTTGGATATTTTACATATTTATCGTTTTTCCACCAATAAATTAATTCTGTAGAATTTATATTGTAGTCTTGCAAAATTACATCAGGAATTTGTACAGGGTCAAAAGCAAGAATATTTGCTGCTTGCACCACTGCTATAAGGTACCTTAGACGAAGCCCTTGAATTGGATTGCTGTTTGTAACTAGTGGATTGTCAGCTATCTCCTTATCCTTGTTTTTCAGATAAGAACTTAGGCACAGCAAAATTAAATTATCTTGAACACGTTTATCAGGAACCTCCTGATTGAGAGATTCTTCTATCCAAGTTTTGCTCCAATGTTTATGGCGATCGTAACAATAATAAGTTATTAGCCTGTCAGCCAGTCGTTTAGTTTTTTCATCTGGCTCTCCTTCTCCTTGCCATAAAGGCAGTTCAACTCCGTCAGGTTCATCATCCAACCATTTCTGAAAATCCTCAATTTCTTGATTAGATAGTCCGTGTTCTTCAGGTTTTATAAGGAGATAGTGATGATAAAGGCTCACCTTACCGTATTTAGGCGTTAGACAAATATCGAGAAGATAGGCTGATAGAAGTAATAACTCCAATTCATATGCTGATAATTTAGGTTTCTCGTCTTTAGGCAGCAGTGACGGAGAAATAACATCTGCCATTCTTTTCGCTACCCTGTCTCCCCGTTCAGGATCATAAAGAGTAAAAGTATCGGCTGTACTTGGTTCAGGAGGTGAGAGAAATGGTTGAAGTTTTGTAAAAATTTGAGTTAGAGTATCTTCAACTGATTTCGATTCGTCCGAATTTATGCGCTGTAAAGCTTGGTAAAGTTCTGTTTGTTTATATCTCTGATTATTATAGACTTTAGGAATACCCGATAGCAGACGGTTAAAGGCTATCTCATCATTAAAGTCATTAAAGTTTATCCAATTTCTTATTCTTAAAAAAGGGTAGTTTTCTGGAACCTCTTTCACCTCTGGTAACAACACAGAAATTTGCAGCAGTTCTCTATTTACTTTTATTCTTTCTCTATTCTCATTGCTAATAACGCCTATCTCTTCATTTTGTGTAGTACCAACTCCGTTCAGACCGAAAAAGATAAGAGCAGATTTAGATTTTCTGATAGCAGTTCCAATTTTTTCTTCAAAAACTGTTCCAAGTGGAATTCCTTCTTCATCCCACCACACCTTCAACTCATTTTGTTGAAGTTTTTCAATAATGTTTTTAACAAATTTTACATCATCTCTTTTGTAAGAAATGAAAACGTCAAACTCAAACTGTTTACTCATCTATTTAACTCTCCGAGTTATTGCTCTACTCCCGCAATGACTGCCAACGCATTAGCATATTGTTCCAAAGCTCTTCTAAGCTGTGCAAGTTCCTCCCGCAACTTAGGTTCTTCAGACCAATTTTGTTCATGCTCCTTGGGACTTAAATCAGCAGGACGCTTTGCTTCCCACGCTTGTAGGAAAGGATGCCATTTGCTGAGAAAGGGACGCAAACCATTGTTCAATACAATAATTGCGATACCTCCAACGGACTCACGAGAAGCACCTACATTTGGACCCGCCTGTTTAAGAATTTCACGGGTTGTGCCAAATAAGCTATATAAAGAATTCAAAGCTTCACGCACCAGTCCTTGATCAACTTCCAAAGGTTGCACAGCAATGCGTGTCACAAGTTCAATGTAAAGTGACCATGCTGCTTTGCGTTCTGTAGGATCTGCTTCCCACTCAGCCGCACCAATTCCAAAAGGAAGTCTTACCGATACTTTCTTTAAAACAGCAGGATCTTGTCTAACCCCAAGAATTTCTCTTATCCAAGAAAGCATTAGAACTCTGGGTGAATTTTCTATTAAAATAATAACCCAAGTTGCGGGTTATGAAATTCCGAGTGCTTGGTAACGGTCGATTCAGTAGGGTACGTTAGGCTGAAGCCGTAAGGTATGATATTACCCTACTATTGGTGATGTAATTACACCCTTTGCCTCTAAGGTAGCCGCAACCCGTAAAATTAAAGCTTCATTATATGGTGCTGCTATCAATTGCACACCGAGAGGTAAAGCATTTTGGCGCTGAATTGGTACTGATAAAACGGGTAAACCAATAAAAGATAATGGTTGAGTAAATAACCCTAAATGAGGACGGACAAGAATTTCTTCGCCATCCAAAATCATGGTTTGTTGACCAATTAATGGTGCAGAAATTGGTGTAGTTGGGGCAATAATTACATCGACATTTTGAAAAACTTCCCGAACGCGATCGCGATACCATTTTCTAAAGCGTTGTGCTTGGAGATACCAGCTACTTGGAATTAATGCCCCAGCCAAAAAGCGATCGCGTGTTGCGGAATCAAAATCTTCAGGACGACATCGCAATTTGTCTAAATGCAGATTTGCACCCTCGCTAGCTGTAATTACAAAGGCTGCTGCACGGGCGCGGTGTGTTTCTGGTATGATTACATATTCAGTGACTTCTATTGCATCAGCTACCTTTTGCACTGCTGCTAAAACTTCCGGTTCTGCGCCTTTGGTGAAATAATCAGCAGCGATGGCAATTCTGATATCAGAAATATCTTGTTTAAGTTGTGGTAAAACCAATTCAGGCGGACGCTTTGTACAAATTGGATCGCGATCGTCTTCTCCCTGAAGCACATCAAACACCGTAGCAATATCCTGCACCGAACGCGCCAAAGGGCCAATGTGATCCAAACTGCTAGAAAATAAAGCTACCCCAGCACGAGATAACCTTCCATAAGTCGGTTTGAAACCAAAAACGCCACACAACGCCGCCGGAACGCGAATCGAACCATTAGTATCAGAACCCAGCGTCAACGGAACCAACCCAGCAGCAACCGCCGCCGCCGAACCACCCGATGAACCACCAGCTACACGCTGTAAATCATGGGGGTTATGAGTAGCACCGTAATGGGAGTTTTCCGTTACAAACCCATAAGCGTACTCATCCATATTCAAAGCACCAACTAACACAGCACCCGCTTGTTTTAGCCTTGCGACTGCGGTTGCATCAAGGCTTGCGGCTGGGTTTTCGGCATTAATTTTCGATCCCGCCAGAGTCGTTAAACCTGCGATATCGAAGAGATTTTTTACCGCAAAAGGGACACCTGCAAGGGTTCCAGGCTTATTACCTTGAGCAATTTCCCTGTCAATTAGTGCTGCATCTGTTAAAGCTGTCTCAGCAGTTATAGTCGTAAAACAGTTGATTAGATGATTGTGCGTTGCTATTCGTGCTAATGCAGCTTTAGTAACTTCCACAGCGCTAACTTTACCTTCGCGTACAGCACTTGATATTGATACAGCATCATTCATGGTTCAAACACTGGTGCAACTTCAATATCCTCTGGTAGGGGAAACTCATTTACAAGATTAGCGATCGCATTAATTCTCTCAAAATTTGCCACCACACCATGACGATACTCATCTCTTATTTCCAAATCCAACAACAACCCCATTTGGTCAACATACTCACCGACATCAAAATACTTGCTGTTCGTCACGTTTGAGTAAGATTGTCATGATTTAAGTTTTTTCTTCAAATGATGTCTGGTTAATTGACCGAATATCATTTAATAGGTTTTCTATAAGTTCGCTCAGTTTGTAATATAAAATTATCTGTTATAGTCATTACAAAGCTACCACCAGTAAACACTTGACGTTCATCACGTTTGATTTTTATGCTCATTAGCTTGTATTCGTTTTTTAAATTCCTCTAACGATTGTTCTGGTGTGGAAACCTTAACCCAACCCGGTTTAGCTCGTACAATACTAAGGTAGTACTGGAAAGCGTCTTCATCTTCTGGATGTCCTTTAACATAATTTCTTAGTTCGACTTCTGTTAATTGTTGATAATTAGTATTACTCATTTGATTAATTCCTCCCCGTTACTTAATATCTCTATTTCAATTTCATTACCTACTAAAAGGTAGATTCTCTGTGTACGTGTATCATATCTTGTGAGTTCAATATTCCGTAGTAGGTTACTTGCTTGTACACATATACGGAAAAAGGTTTCTAACTGTTGGACGGTAGGCACTGGTTTAATTATCCTCTTTATTACTTCTATCACCTCCCCTAATCTCCCCTAGCCGTTCTGTATCCTTATCGATTAAGCCGAACTTTTGGAGATTATCAAAAGCAAAATTTTCTAACCATCGACTAGCTGATATACCTTGTCGTTTAGCTTCTTTGTCTATGGCATCCCAAACTATGGGGTCAATACTGATAGTTTTAGTTTTGCGCTTACGCTCCATAAATAGTACAAACATTTGTTTACCTTATATTTTCTCACTTTTTCTTATAATACAATCAAATCTAACCAAACACACTAAGTTTGAAGTCAACAAAAATGATGATAACTGCTTTACAGTATAAAAAAGCTAATAACAAACTGCTTTGCCAAACATTGAAACATATCGCTATTACATCCACACTGACACGGGCATAATACTTGTAGAATCTATAGCCGACAGTGAAGAAACTTTTGCTAATAGTGTTCATAGTAATTAATTAACAAATGCGATTAATTTTATACAGTAAACCAGGCTGTCATTTATGTGAAGGCTTGCAAGAAAAGCTAGAACAAATCCAAAATCTCAGTTTCGAGTTGGAAATTAGGGATATTACGACTCGTGAAGATTGGTTCGCTGCGTATGAGTATGAAGTGCCGGTACTTTATTTATCGAACCACAGAGGCGCAGAGGAAAAAGCATTGCCGCGTCCTTCTCCTCGTGCTAGTGTGCAGCAGTTAGAGCAAATGTTGCGTAAGTATTTAGCCAATTAGAAAAAAATAATGCAGAATAAGCGCAAGATTAAGAATGTGACGAGGTTCACAATATGAAATTGCGGGAATTACTAACGGCGGTAGACAGTGTTGAGCAATTATCTAGCCATCCGACTTTAGAGGATGTGGAAGTTAGGGGTTTAAAGACGAATTCTCATGCTTGTCGTGTGGGAGATTTGTTTATTGGGATGCCAGGAACGCGAGTTGATGGTGGGGAATTTTGGCCAAGTGCGATCGCATCGGGGGCTGTAGCTGCGATCGTTTCTCCCGAAGCTGCCCAAAAAAATCCTCCCACAAATCAGGCTGTAGTGATCAGTGCAAGTAACATCACTCAAGCTTGCGCCCAAATAGCCAGTGCTTTTTATGGTTATCCAGGGCGAAAACTCAAGCTGGTAGGCGTAACTGGTACAAATGGCAAAACTACAACTACTCATTTGATTGAATTTCTGCTCAACAAAGCTAATTTAGCTACAGCTTTGATGGGAACTCTCTACACTCGTTGGGCAGGTTTTGAGCAAACTGCTGCCCACACTACGCCTTTTGCAGTGGAACTGCAACAGCAGCTAGCAGAGGCGGTAAAAGCTGGAAGTGAGTTTGGGGTAATGGAAGTCAGTTCTCACGCTTTGGCTCAAGGTAGAGTGTTGGGTTGTGAATTTGAGGTGGCGGTATTTAGTAATCTTACTCAAGACCATCTCGACTATCACAGCGATATGGAAGATTACTTTGCTGCCAAAGCGTTGTTATTTAGCCCTGATTATCTCAAGGGACGGGCAATAATTAATGCTGATGATTCCTACGGGAAGCGGTTAATTGCGTCATTGGATTCCGAACGGGTTTGGAGTTACAGCGTCAACGACAACAGCGCTGATTTATGGATGAGCGATTTAAGTTACCAGCCAAATGGTGTTAGTGGGACATTACATACACCAAAAGGTGACGTAGCTTTTCGATCGCCACTAGTCGGACAATATAATTTAGAAAATCTTCTCGCAGCCGTCGGAGCAGTTTTACACTTAGGGCTAGATTTGCAGTTACTCGTATCTGTGATACCCGAATTCCCCGGAGTCCCTGGACGGATGGAGCGGGTACAGATTACTACTGAGCAAGATATTAGCGTGATTGTGGATTATGCCCACACACCCGACAGCCTAGAAAATTTACTGAAAGCGGCACGTCCGTTTATACCTGGTAAAGTGATTTGTGTATTTGGTTGTGGAGGCGATCGCGATCGCACCAAGCGCCCAAAAATGGGTAAAATTGCTGCTGAGTTAGCTGATGTGGCAGTTGTGACATCAGATAATCCCCGGACTGAAGACCCAGAAAGGATTTTGCAAGATATTTTAGCGGGAATAGCTGACACAGTGCAGCCGACGGTGATTTGCGATCGCGCGATCGCAATTCGCACCGCCATTTTACAAGCACAACCCGGCGATGGAGTCTTGCTTGCTGGTAAAGGTCACGAAGATTACCAAATTCTCGGCACCGAAAAAATCCATTTTGACGACCGAGAACACGCCCGCGACGCTTTACAGCAAAGACTTAACGTACAAGGTTAATTTGGGTATTGGGCGTTAGGAGTGCTGTTAGCGGTAGCGGGGCGTTTAGCCCGTGCTGAGTGCTGAGTTAAGAGTTAGGAGTAGAGACGCGATTAATCGCGTCTGTACAAGAGTTAGGAGTTTTGTTTATCTCCTTGTCTCCCTTGTCTCCCTCATCTCCCTCATCTCCCTGCCCCCTGCCTCCCCTACTCACCTACTCCTCTACCTTATGGCTGAAGTTTTTCATAGTCCATATTTATTTCCGTGGGGATTTTGTAAAAAATGCACACATAAAGGTGAAAATCGAAGACAGAATTATTTCTTGCTTCATCCTTTTTGTGCTTGACTCATGAATGTTTCTCTGGTTAACGATCTGTCTGTTTATCAACTGGTTATGGGAGTACAAACGCCTCCGAAACCATTGTCCCTCAGTCCTGCTACTCTGCTATCACTAGTAAGAGCGCAAATTGACTTACTCATTGAGCAGCAAATTGCAGCCACCTTATGGGTGAAGCTACCACCAGATAAAATTTGGCAATCAGAATTAGCGCGCTATCAATCCTCGGTAGGTGCGTCTAGTCTCATTTATACTTGCCAAATTGACGAGAGCAGGAAAGTGGAAGCAGGGGAAGACAAGGGAGAGGAAAAATTAAATACCTCCTCATCTCCCTCATCCCCCTCATCCTCTCATCATGTCCCCGTTCACCTACCACCAGATAGCCAAATGCGACGGGAAAGCTTTCTGATGGTGTTATCGCCCCAGTTTTGCAGTTTAATTTTGGCTCATCGACCACTTAAAAAACGCAAAAGTCAGACATCGGGAAAGGTAAATACTAATAAAAACCAGCCGTTGCTGATTATAACTACTGTTGAGGGGAGAGTAATTCAGCAAGTATTAAATGGTATTCAACAAGGGATTGCGCCAGAATCATCCTCAATTTTACCTGCTAGTTTTATTTGTCCAACCGTGCCACAAGCCACACTTATGAATCAATTGTTGGCAAAACAACTCCTCCGACAAGATGAAATTAATCGTCAAATCATCACAGTACGTACTAATAAGTTGGAGCAGCAAAATCAAGAACTGCACAACAAAGAGCAACTCAAAGATGAATACCTGAAAAATGTCTGTCAGGAACTACGTATACCCTTGACGCACATGAAAACAGCACTTTCGTTATTAAATTCCCCTAATCTTAAACCCCCACAGCGACAACGTTATTTACAAATGTTAAATACCCAGTGCGATCAGCAAAACTCTCTGATTACTGGTTTCTTGGAACTGGTGCAGCTAGAACAGAATTTGGAGGGGACGACTTTGGAGTTGGTGCGTCTCTCAGATATAGTACCTGGAGTAGTCAGTACCTACCAACCTGTAGCCCAAGAAAAAGGAATTATGCTAGCCTACACCGTACCGACTGAACTCCCATCTGTTTGGTGCGTGAGTGGTAGGCTGAGACAAATTGTGATTAATCTGTTGCACAACAGTCTTAAGTTTACCCCTAATGGAGGTCAAGTATGGGTGCGCGCCCGTAATCAAGGCGATTATGTGCAATTAGAATTCCGCGACACAGGTATCGGTATTCCCGAAAACGAAATTCCCAAAATCTTCGATCGCTTTTATCGTGTGCGTACAGCAGCAACCGAAGATTATGGTGGTGCTGGGTTGGGGTTAACGATAGTACAGCAATTGTTGCTGCGCTGTGGTGGATCTATTTCTGTAAGAAGTAAATTATCTGAAGGTTCTAGCTTTACAGTGCAACTAGCAACTGTTGGCAATATCCCAAAAGCGATCGCTACAGAAAATGAGTTATGAATTATGAGTTATAAGTGATGAGTTAAAAATTCATAACTCATCACTCATAACTTTTAACTCCTACAGTTATTTTCCCTAACCTGCGGCAAACTCAGTAAACTTCCGCTTATAGGGAGCATGAAAACCCAAAATAATATCTTGTTTTGGCACTCCAGTATTTATTTGGATGAATCTTTTGACAACACCTGTGTAAACTCTCCACTTTGTCTATTGCAAACTACTATAAATTCGCTATTTGGCATTCGTAGCTCTACCGGAATTATTTCGGTTGGTAACTCCATTAGTAACCCACCATCTAACATTCCTGCACCGGGAAAGGCTATAACTGTGATTATGCCTGGTCTAAGACAACCAAGAACTTGAACTGGAATTGTATCAAGCATTATATATTATAATAATTAACAATTAGACATAAATATTACAAGGTTTTTTTAAATTGATACTTCTCTAGGTTATTTACCGATACAGAACTTGCTGAAAATCCTCTCTAAAACTGATTCTGTTACTTCTTCTCCGGTAATTTCTCCTAAAGCTTGAATCGCACCCCGTAAGTCAATTGTCCAAAAATCAAGCGGTAACTGCTGGATAATTGTTGCTTGCACCTGTTCCAAAGATATTTTAGCTTGAGTTAAGGCTGCTGCTTGCCTTTGGTTAATCGCTAAATCCATATCAGCCGCTTGTACTTTTCCAGCTTGAACTATCTCTAAAATTGCTGTTTCTAAAGCATCAATACCTTGATTTTTGGCTGCGGCTGTGACAATTTTAGATTTGGGATTTGGGATTTTAGATTGAAGGTTTTCCCTATCACTTTCTTCTAATAAATCGATTTTGTTAATCACTAGAATCAACGGACGGTGTTGCACTTTTTCATAAATTTCTTCATCGCCTTCTGTCCAACCGGCGGAAGCATCGATGGTAAGCAAGACTAAATCAGCTGCATTGGCAGCACGACGCGATCGCTCCACGCCAATTTTTTCCACTTGGTCTGTTGTTTCCCGAATCCCCGCAGTATCTAGCACTTGTACGGGAATTCCCCCGACAACTAACTGCGATTCCACCACATCGCGGGTTGTACCGGGTAAATCAGTCACAATGGCGCGATCGCTCCGGCTCCAAGCATTCAATAAGCTCGACTTACCCACATTCGGACGGCCAACAATTGCCACTTTTAAACCAGTACGCAGCAACTCACCTTGATCTTTGGTTGCCAATAACTTAGTTATTTCTGCGGCAATTTTATCGATTTCTGATATAATCCCTTTATGATCCAACGGCGGCAAGTCTTCCTCAAAATCAATCCGAGCTTCAATTTCTGCCAAAATGTCCAAACAGTTAGCGCGTAACTGCCGAATTGGATGAGCTAATTTTCCTTGTAAACCAGCTAAAGCACTTTGAGCAGCTTGCGGCGATTTAGCCCCCACTAAATCGGCAATACCTTCAGCTTGAGTTAAATCCAATCGTCCATTCAAAAAGGCGCGGAGAGTAAATTCTCCTGGTTGCGCTAGTCTGGCTCCACTTTCCAAACACAGTTGTAATACCTGCTGCACTGCCATAATTCCCCCGTGGCAATGGAATTCTACAACATCTTCGCGGGTGTAAGAACGGGGTGCTTTCATAATCAACAACAGGGCTTCATCCACTATTTTGTGCGTCTGGGGATGGCGAATATAACCGTAGAGAATCCGGTGACTTTCCCAAACTTGTCGCCCTGGTGCATGAAAGAGACTTTGGGCAATTGTCATTGCTTGAGAACCGGACACCCGCACAATCCCAACACTACCCTGTTGGGGGACAACAGCAGTAGCGATCGCGGCTATAGTTCCAGTAGTAGCAAAGAGTTCTGACATGAATGCCCTTTATGAAAGTGAGGAGTGAGGAGTAAAAATCATAACTCATATCTAAATGGTAAGTATTTAGACTAATGAGATGGCAATTGGCAAGGTAAAATTTACCTGGAGGGTAATGCCTGATAGTAAAGAGTTAACAGTGAAGAGTTAAAGGTGAAAATCATGACTCACAACTTATAACTCATAACTTTTAGAGAGAGGATTTTACTGTGGAGCAAAAGATTAACTGCGCTGTCGCCTGTGTTAACGGGTGTGTTTTAGGGGATAAATGCCCCAATATCGAGTTTAGAGAGTCAGCCGCAAAATTTATTGAAGAGACTCCCTTAGACAAAATGCTGGAGTTGGCACAAGAACGTCTGCGAAAAAAAATGACGGAACCGCCAAAATGGGTTTTTCCTGAAGATCCATAGCATTCGAGCCAACAGGCACAAGCAAGACAGGGTAGAAGTTAAATAGTATCTGGTTCTATATTTAATTCTCGCAGTTTTGCCGCCAAGCGATCGCTGTGTTCCTTCTCCTCTTGTGCCACTTCTTCCGGTGTCGGAACCAGTTTTTTCTCAGGAGTTTAGAGTTAAAGCATTCTCCAGCAACTAATTATTCATCACCGCATCTAAAAGCACATTGGCATCAAAGCGGACTACATCGGTGCAAGGTAGCCCCGTTTCTGCAATTGTTTGAGCGATACTTTCTTGAGCCGCAGACTCATCTAGATGGGCTGTGTTCAGCGCTATACCCACTACAGTCACACTTCCAAAAGCACCACCGGCATTAGCAACAGTTTCATAAAGCCGAATCACTTCTGATAAAGGTGGAATTATGACATGGGGATGATTACGTACATGAACTTGTCCCGCCCGATGTACCAAAACTAGTTGGGTTGGTTGCGAACCACGGATTAGGGGTAAGGTTGCCGTTGAACCAGGGTGTAGCAGCGAACCTTGTCCTTCAATGTGCAAAATATCATAGTTTTTGCCATAGCGCATGACTATTTGTTCCACAGCACCGGCGGCAAAATCTACCCGCACGGCATCTAAAGCCACACCATCCCCTTCTAACATTACCCCAGTTTGACCGGTGGCGAGGAATTTAGAACGCCAACCCCGCAGTTTTGCTGCCCAATGTAACTCTAGACTAGTTGACATTTTACCGATCGCCATGTCGGTTCCGACAGTTAATATGCGCCGACACGGGAGAGTACGTGCCATTCCACTGGCAACGCTGATATTAGACGGCTCTTTTCGTACATCCCAAATTAATTGCCCTGGTTTGAGCAGTGCATTTAATTCTGGGATACTTGCCATTGGTGTATGTAAACCATTCACCACCGACATTCCCGCTTCTAGAGCGTTTTTGATTTCTAGCCAGTAATCATCTGGTACAGCCCCACCACTAGGGGCAATGCCAATTACCAAAACTTCCGGTTTGTACTCTAGGGCTGCGGCTAGTGATGCCACAATCGGCACGTCACGCTTCATACCTGTTAATTCTGGTAGGGATTTGCCAGCACACTCGCGATCGATTACGGCTACAATTGGGGCTTCACTGTAACGTAAAATTGCTAGCCCTGTTTTACCCTGAGTCCCAGTAATTCCCTCATGCAGCAAAATAGCTACTCGTTGATTAAGTGATAGACGCACTGTGTTGTACTCCCAAACCTGGTAAATCGTTTGGCAAAACTCTTGCTTCTTTTAGCAATGCACCCGTAAAAGGGTCATCAATTAAGTTAAGGTGACTGTCTAAATCTAAATAATCAGCTAGTGGCGCTAGCTGTAATGCTGCTGTATTCGCTAGGGAACTGTCAGAATAGCAACCGAACATTACTTGCAACCGATAGGCTCGCGCTGTATGTATCATTCGCATTGCTTCTGTTAGTCCCCCTGATTTCATCAGTTTGATATTAATACCATCCGCGCAATTTGCCAAATCGGGAATATCGGCGCTGGTGAAACAACTTTCATCAACAAAAATCGGCAGGGGAGAGTGTTCTTTGAGTTTTGCTAAACTTTTTTCCTGCCCCCGTGGTAATGGCTGTTCTACATACTTTATACCTAAATCAGCTAGCCAATTGCACATGGCGATCGCATCTTCTAAACTCCAACCCCCGTTGGCATCAACAAAAAATTCTAGTAATGGTGCTTCTTCTCGCACCGCCAAGAGCATTTTTTTATCTGCATCTATGCCATCTGGACTACCTAGCTTTACCTTAAAAAGGCGAACATCTGTAAATTGTAACCAGTCTCGCGCTCTAGCGATCGCACCTTCAGGCGAATTAATCCCAATTGTGACAGAAGTCGGGACTATTTGATTGCGATCGAGTCCCCAAAGTTGCCACAAGGGTAATCCTACGCGCTTACCGAGCCAGTCGTGCATTGCCATATCCAAGGCAGCCCTTGCAGCAGAAGGAACCTGGTTTTGTATTAAAACTTGCTCAATTTCCTGTCGCTGTAAGGGGCTGAATGTTTGCAACAGTGGCACCACTTGCTCTAGAGCCTTTTTGATTGCATCAGTTGATTGCCGATGATTACCCACACCAAATGGTGATGCTTCCCCCCAGCCTTCGATATCATCAGATAAAATCTTCACCCATACATTCGTTGTTTGTGCCGTTGTACCTCGACTAATGGTCAACGGAAATCTCTTATTTACAGTAAATAAATTTACATTTATTTGCATACTTGTTATACATATTATGCTCAAGCAAAAGCCAGTGTAAGTTGAAAGTTTAGATTATCGGATACATCTGTTATACTTTTTTACATTCATTGCTTAATGACTAAGGTTTTTATAGATTATTTTTATTTATGAACAACTTAAAAAAATGGAAGATTTTAAAATCAAAAATGGTTTTAGATAATCCTTGGTGTCAGGTGAGGCAAGATGAAATAGAATTACCCAACGGTAAAATTATAGATG
Source organism: Nostoc sp. NMS4 (assembly GCF_017115095.1). Lineage (GTDB taxonomy): Bacteria > Cyanobacteriota > Cyanobacteriia > Cyanobacteriales > Nostocaceae > Nostoc. Next base: position 24,894 of record NZ_JABXKI010000120.1, read on the forward strand.
ATTATTTTGTCAGTATTAAGCCTGACGTTGCGATGGTTTTACCTATCACTACTAATAGAGAAATTATTTTTGTTCGGCAATATAGACACGCCGTAGGTGAGTTTTTCTTAGAACTGCCGGCAGGGAATTTTGACCCGACAAAAGAGAATGCAGAAATAGCAGCAATTAGAGAACTAAGAGAAGAAACTGGTTATATTCCCCAAGAATTTAGAAAAATCGGAACTCTATACGATAAGCCGAGTAAAGATACCAATCAAATACATTTATTTCTAGCAGATAAAGTGAGCAAGGTTGGAGAGCAACAACTAGATATTACAGAAGAAATTGAAGTTGTATTAATTCCCGTAGAATCAGTTTTAGAAAAAATTATTCAGGGAGAAATTTCTGTTGCCGGAACTGTTGCGGCTCTATTTTTAGGTTTAAAGTTTATCAATTATTAACAATCGTTGTATCTCTCTTCTGTTTTATAAGAATAATGCTTCAGACGAATTGTACCCTGAAGCTTTTACAGCAAACTTTTAACGTTTTAGCATAGAATAATATTAAAGATGATATACAGAATCTTTCTGTGCATAACTGTTATTATGCTAAGGGACTTCCAACAAATAAATTATCCAATCTTGTGGGGTGGGCATCTTGCCCGCCCACAGCGCAAGGCGGGCAAGATGCCATAGGTGTCAAGTTAAGCTCAAACTTACTATGTCAATAAG
>NZ_JABXKI010000115.1 GCF_017115095.1 Nostoc sp. NMS4
GCAGGGGAGGCAGGGGAGGCAGGGGAGGCAGGGGAGGCAGGGGGAGAATAACCAATGCCCAATGCCCAATGCCCAATGCCCAATTCCCAATTTATTTTGAATAACAGGTTGTGCCTAAAGTATTTTCGGGTTTGAACTGGTTACATTCTCTGGTCTTTTGACTCTCTGACGACCAGTTATAAGGCATATCAGAGGTGACGACACCATTAGCCAAAGTTGTTAGTCGGAAGTTAGCCCCCCGAAAATTAGTAAACTCTAATTTGGCATCTTTTAAGTTTGTTGCTTCTAAATTGGCGCTGATGAAACCTGCATTAGATAGATCGGCATTTTCCAAGGATGCTGATTTCAAATTTGCTCCTGTTAAAGAAGCACCACTGAGATTTGCCGAATTCAGAATTGCACCTTCTAAATTTGCACCTGTAAAATCGGCATTCGTGAGATTAGCTTGAGATAATGTCGCACCACTCAAGTCAGCACCTCGCAAATTTGCTCCAGTTAGATTTAGTTTAGTTAGGTCAGCACCACTCAAATTACACCGGGGACAGGCAGTTGTTGCCTTCAACTGATCCAAGTCTGGCTGATTCAATGCAACGGCCTGCTCTGCAAACCCGAAACAAACTAAAAGGGCGGCGGTAGCAAGAATCTCAAGTTTCATATTTTTTACTGATATTCACAAAAATGACAAATTACGCACATCGCATACTGTCATCCTTACATATCCCTCTTCTCTAGGGAAGTACAGGGATGAAGCATTCATTAAGAAGGTGTAAAAATACTATAAATTATGATAGTAAGACTACTCAAACAGAAATATAGGCTATAGAATCAAATCGTAAGGAACTATACCGAACCAATTATAGACTACCAAATATGTGATCCCCCTAGCTCGATAAAAATGCGACTAGGGGGATCTTGTTTTTGGGCATTGGGCAAAGGAGTGCTGAGTGCTGAGTTAGGAGTTAAGAGAGACGCGAAAAATCTTTGTCTGTACAAGAGTTAGGAGTTTTGTTTATCTCCTTGTCTCCCTTGTCTCCCTGCCCCCTGCCTTCTTCATCGCCATCCTAAAAGGCGTAATCCAGGGACAATTAGGTAGTAACTCACTCCTAACCAGAAGCTGATGAAGAAGCCCATAGAACCAAAAAAAATTAGAGGTAATCGTAACTCTGACCAGGCTGGTTGACTAGTAAATTGCAAAATCGGAGGTGCTAACTTCAAAAGAATCAAAACTGCATAGGCGATCGCACTCCCAAAGGCAGCGAATACAGCGTACACTACATGATGGCTGCGAAGTCCTAAGCTCAAGGTGAGTAGGCAAACTGCTACTAAAATCACTGCCACTAAGCCCTCGCCGCTATCTTTTGGGGTGATTAATTGCAAAATCAACCAACCGAAGCCATAGCTAATCATGCCCATTAGGGATGCCACTAAAAACCGCCGCCGTTGACCAAAACACCCGGATACTGTCAGTCCCCATGCGGTTCCCCAACCTGCGGCGACGAACACCAAAATATCTGCCCCGAAGACGGGTTGAGTATTTGGCACTAATTGGTTTAGCTGACTCCCAATCAATTCCACAATCTGAGGCCCCAAGCTGGTACGATAGGCCAAAATAAAACCAGCGATCGCACCAAAACAAGCACCAAAACTACTCAAGATCATCGCCCAAACCGTCGCCAAGCAAGCTTGGAAAATTTTGATGATGGTCTGAGCGATAAAAATAACGGTTTTAATAACAGCTTGGCTAAAGTTAGCTAAAACTTGTTCAATAGCTTGTGTTAGCAGTCTAAATCTCTGGGAAACTTGCGTTGAGACTTGCTTAATCTTGTCTTGCAGTTGAGCAAATAACCCTGCTGGCGGTAATGGTTGAGAAATCTTCGCCAAACGTTTTTGAATTATAGCTGCATTTGCTGGACGCGATCGCACATCGTCCTGCACCATCTCATCCAGCAAATCTGCTAGTTGCGGGTTGACATTCACCAAAGTTCGCCAGCGTAATTTACCCGTTTGCCGATCTTCCAACTCTAGCGGGTATTTACCTGTTAGTAGTTCAATCACCGTTCGACCAAGGGCATAAAAATCGGCGCTTGGCCCGACAATGCCGCCACTCACTTGTTCTGGTGGACTGTAGCCAGAAGAAAATAATCGCGTGGAACTAGACTGAGAACGCAGCTTAGAGGCAGTAAATTGTTTTGCTCCCCCAAAATCAATTAGTACCAAGCGATCGCCCCCTGCTTGCCCTGGAGACGGGCTTACAGATGGCGAAGATGTGCCTAGCATTAAATTAGAAGGTTTAATATCCCGGTGAATAATCTGACGTTTGTGTAATTCTTGTAAAATCTGTAGAGATTGGGCAAACCAGTTTAAAACCAAATCCTCTGGACACCCTTGGGGAAACTTTTTTAATATTTCCTCTAAAGTCCGCCCATTGATTTTTTCCATGACCAGACAAGGCAGTTGGTGCGGTTTGGGATTAAACAGGTTTACGTTAAAATACCCATCGCCATCGACTCTGGGGACACCTGGATGGTGCAAGCTAGATAAAACTGCCGCCTCTTGGGTAAATAATTCCAGTGCCTTGGGCGAATCTTCTACCAATACTTTCAACACTTTTTCAGTTTGAGTTTTTTCATCCCAAACCGTGTAAATTTGAGCAAATCCTCCCGATCCCAAGGGTTGAAGTGGAACATAGCGGTCTAACAACTCTAGCGGTGCGCCACAGCTGTTACAAAATTTGTTTCCCCAAGGCTGAGGATAAGGACGTAGACAATCAGGATTTATGCAGTGAACCGCACTCTGAGTGATGTGGGACACAACCGCTACAATACAAAGGCTGACTTGATTTTAGCGTTTCTTTAGGTTTCCTGAATTTAAAATAGCCAAAAGGAAAACCCTCATAAAATCTATGAGGGCATTCGTTTATAACTGAAGCCTGAAACCTAGATCCCCCCTAGCCCCCCTTAAAAAGGGGGGAACTTCTAAAGCCCCCTTTTTAAGGGGGTTGGGGGATCTCAGTGCGTAAGTCCTATTTACAACAGAATTCAAGGAAGGTGAAGTACAGAAAGATTCGTGTCAAAGCAAGGTATAAAGCCTGTTTTACTTTTGAATTCTGACTCCTGACTCCTGAATTCTGAATTCTGCTATATCTCAGCCCCTAATTACGGAAACTTCTCTTACTTTGTCTGTGCTTGGCAACTTCTTTGCGCTTGCGTTTTTCTAGAGGCGTTTCAAAATGACGATGCTTTCTCATGTCTGGAAAAATCCCAGCCTTAGAAACTTCTCGTTTAAATCGTCGTAAGGCTGACTCAATGTGTTCATTGTCACCTACAATTACTTGGGTCATTATTTCTCCTAACTAAATTGACTTCATCAATGGGCGGGTATTCAGGAGTGCTGAGTAACCCCCTAGATAAATCTAGGGGATGGTTACAAAGCTTATCGTTGGTGCAGCCTCTCGTTGAGAAGTATTGAAATAACGACAAGCACTTGTTCCTGGGTACTCAGCACTGTTTCAGTAACATTACAAAAAAAAGACAGACTCCTTGTCTGACCTTAAGACTCTAGGCAAATTTTTTTGTTTTCAAGGTTAGTAGCGTCCGCCGCGACCGCCGCCGCCGCCGCCGTATCCTCCTCTGTTACCACCACCAAAGGAACCTCTATCACCTCTGTCTTCCTTGGGTTTAGCCTTATTTACTTTCAGGTCACGACCCATCCATTCAGCACCGTCAAGAGCTTCAATGGCAGCAGTTTCTTCAGCTTCAGTTCCCATTTCCACAAAAGCAAAGCCGCGCGGACGACCTGTTTCACGGTCAGTAGGTACTTGAACGCGCTTTACAGTACCATATTCTGCAAAAATACCACTTAAATCTTCTTGTGTAACGTCATAAGAGAGGTTACCTACATAAATTGACATCGATTCTCTCCAAAATCATCACTGTGTAGAGATTTTAATTTCTCTCAGAAGTCTGTAAATACTAAAAGGAAAAAGCCTTTCAATACTAAAACCAAAGACATCACTGAATTAATTCTCATAAATCTAGGATGACATACGAGCCAACTCTTTGCATCCAGTAGATAGTTAATCAGTGATGCGATCGCACCTAAGCGATCGCCCGCCCCTACATACCCTAAGTACAATCCACCGCCAAAAAGGGTTGGAAATGTGAAAAAGATAAATTCTGTAGGGTGATATAGAAAATCAGACATACAGGGGCGCATCTTTGAATATCCGAATTGAACGTTTGACTGCATTAAACCATGAAGTATTACTTCAAAATTTTAATACGAAAGGCAAAGTCAGGCAACAAATATAAAACTATGGTGACTTGTACTTTTTTCAATAACCCGCTATGAAAGCAACTGTGATGCTTACCACAGCCAGCTACGCGATTACAGCAAAATTCAGAATTCAGGAGTAAAACACGCTTTATACCTGGGTAACAGACTTACCTTGTGTACCTCACTAACTTGAAATCTGCTGTAAGTTGCCGAACATCACCTTTCCAAGCTTTTTCCAATTCTGCTTTGACAACTTGAGCGGCTTGATCTTTACCTAGTGCCTCTAAACTTGCTTGCAAGCCAAATAGAGAACGCCCATTTTGAGGATACTTTTTTAAATCGGCACGAAAAACTTTCTCAGCCTCTCTATAGTCACCCTTAGCCAAAAGCACAGCACCCAAAGATTCCCGCGTCGGCAAGTACCAGTCTGGTGGTTCCATGTATTTTAGGGCATCTTCCGCTACTATTGCTTTTTCTAGCAATTGTATGGCAGATTCATAATCATGCTTTTGTGTAGCAATTTTGGCATCTAGAACTTTTGAGGCAATGTCTAAAATACTACTTGCTGGGCTGAATCCAATGGTTGCTTCGCGGGAAATCACCTGTTTAGCAGCCAGTAATGCCCGACTTTCACTTGCTGCATCTTCAAGTTTGCCTGTGGTAGCAATTGCCATGCCACGAGCAAAATGCCAAAGTGCTGTGGTAGTGGGCAATTTAGCATCAGGAGCAGGAGTTTTTAAGATGGCATCCCAATCACTAAAGCGTGTCTGAATCAGCATTTTACTACCCATTAATCCCTCAAGCATTGGGGCATAGGGATCAATGGCAGTAGCATTGGCGATTAACGTCTCTGCGGCTTGGAGAGCATCTTCATATTTTCCTGCCATGCTGCTGGCCACCATGAGAAAATGTATGTTGTGGTTGTAGTACATCATGGGGTAAGTACCCTGGACTTGATATTTTTTGATGTAAATATCATCTTGAGCGATCGCTTGTTTGTTTGCTTCCATTGCCCCTTCATAATCTCCCACACGAAAATAAATATGGGAAGGCATGTGTACCAAGTGTCCGGCTGCTGGCGCTAAAGTTCCCAGTCGTTTGGCGCTGACAAGGGCCAGTTGTGGAGAAGGCGAAGCTTCCACTGCATGAATATAATAATGATTGGCTCCCGTATGATTCGGGTTACGTTTGAGAACTGATTCTAAAACAGCGACAATTTCTTCTGTATCTGGCTGTGGCTTACCATCTTTAGTCCAGTGCTGCCAAGGATGCAGATCCATCAAGCTTTCAGCGTAAAGTGTCGCCGCATCCAAATCATCAGGATAGTGTTTAACTAGGTTTGCCATTGCTTTGGCGTAATCTGCCGCTAGTTGATACAAATCGGCATCGGCATCTTGAGAGTAACGTTTTGCTAAGGCGGTAATGTAGTCTCGTTCTTGGGTAGATGCTTGGGGAGAAAGTGCCAAAGCTTGCTGTACCGCTTGGTAAGCAGCTAATTCCCGATTGGGGTCTATTTCTGAGTTTATGTTAGGACCCAAGGCTAAAGCAACACCCCAATATGCGATCGCTAAATGCGGATCGAGTTTGGCAGCTTGTTGAAAAGAACGCACCGCCTCATCATGATTAAAAGCGTAAATTAAATTTAATCCCTGATCGAAAAATTCTTGCGCTTCGGGATTAGAAGTGGAAACTGGATGGTGGATTGTGCCAAGTCCAGATATTAAACTGTAGGGCTGCTTTACATCAGCGATCGCCGCACTAGGAGCGACTAAAGAGAATATAAGCACCCAAATTAGAAATAAGTACTTCATTTTTAGACTTCTCTATCCTTGCACTAGCTAAACTACTCTTCAGTGAAAACTTGAAAAATTATGTTACTTTCTGCTAATTTTTGTGACAAAATCCTTATTCGGCAAGCTAATGATCCTAAAAAATGTAAGCCAACTAACGGTTTATCGTCATGGCTGCCTACCTGAAGTTATAAATGATTTTGTCTAAAGATATAACAATAGAATGATACCTTTCCCCCTTTTGGATATGACTTTAATTTCCAAAGATGAATTTCAAGGTTAAAGAACTATGTACAACGGATACAAATATTTGTCATAAAAACATCGTCAGATAGAAGAATTAAAATTTATCTAAAAGTAATCTATAGATATTGCAGCGCTTTCCAAGCAAGCAACAATTAATTAACACCTGATATCTTTTAGGAACAAAGAATATGAGTATCGAAGATAAAGCAAAAGCTTTTGCTAAAAACGTCGAAGGGAAAGTACAAGAGGCAATTGGCGAAGTAACTGGCGATCCTAAAGATAAAGCTGAAGGTAAAGCTAAACAAGCTGAAGCTCAAGTCCGCAACACGGCGGAAAATATCAAAGATGAAGTTAAAAAGACTTTAGATTAGTAGACTGTGGCAGAGATTTTCCTCTCTGTAACAAGTTGCTTAACTTGTCTAGTTAATTGAGATAGTAGCTAGATGTAGGTGGTAGTTTAATAGGTGAAATTTTATTTGGGAAGAAGTTTAAGTTAAATAATTGTTTACTGAACCTTCTTCCTTTATTAACTCTATGTTTTCACTGAAATTTTTAGGCATTTTGACAATAGCGATCGCAAAATATTTTCTCAAGTTTCCACTTAATTTTGTTCAGGTTAAGCCTAACAAATAAAAATGTGTAGGTTGGGTTGAGGTTTGTTGGGTTTCACTTCCATACAGAACGCAACAGGAACTTTCAACCCAACCTACAAATATTCTTAACCAAACCGGATTGATTGCGCCTAATTTTAGTTTTCCTCAGCGACAGGAAGACGTATAGTAAATGTACTACCCTGTCCTGGTTCAGATTTCACATCAATTGTGCCTTGATGTGCTTCGATAATGCAGCGAGATAAATATAGTCCCAAACCACTACCAGAACGTTGGTGTTTCCCTTGACGAAATCGCTCGAATAATATTGCCTGATCTGGTTTAGAAATTCCTGGCCCCGTATCTTGGATATCAATATTCACAGCTACCGGAGTCAGATAGCAATGAATATTTACAGAACCCTTATCTGTAAATTTGATAGCATTGCCGATGAGATTTGTCAAAACTCGCCGCAATTCTATGCGATCGCATAGAATGGTGCTTGCAGTTTCTCCTTTGTCAATGCTTACTGTTAATCCTTTTTCTTCAGCTAAGGGAGTTAATTCTTGGGAAACTTCACTAACTAATTCTTGAATATTGCACGGAGAAATTTTTAAGGTTTTACAACCCGCTTCATGACGATAAACTTCTAGCAAGGTATTTACCATTTCCAGCAAGTCTTGATTGCTGCCGATCATGGTATCAATTATCTCTTGCAATTGTGGCGAAACGTCGCAAAACCTGCCTTCTAGCAATAATTTTAATACGCGGTTGGAGGCTACTAACGGTATGCGTAAATCGTGAGTAAAACGCGAGACAAAATCTGCTCGGAGGTTAGCCATCTGATCTCGTTCGTCGATACTATGCTTGAGGCGTAGGAGCGATCGCACTCGCGCATGTAGTTCATCAGGATCGAATGGTTTACGAATGAAGTCATCTGCACCAGCGTCGAGTCCTTCAACAACGCTAGACGCATAGTGAGCCGTGAGCAGCAGAATAGGGATAAATGGCAACGCCTGATTCTGTCGGATGCGTCGAGTAAATTCATAGCCGTCGAGTTCCGGCATCATCACATCTAAGAGAATTATATCTGGCGGTGACTCCTCAACCATAGCCAGAGCAATCTTGCTATCTTCTACCAAGCTAATTTCATAGTCCTCATCTTCTAGGACTGCTTCTAAGACCAGTAGATTGTCAAAAACATCATCGACAACGAGAATTTTATCTTTTTTGACAGTTTTAGTTAAAGACATGGCTAAATAAAAAAAGAAGTGCTTGGCTATCCCTAGCAAATCTAGTAATAGCTTACTTCACCAGGGCTGAAATTATTAAGGATTAACATTTTCTTTTAGAGTTTCCTGAGTTAAATATCTCTTAATTACGTATAAATACTTAACCTTATTTTAAGATTGTGCTATTTATTTAAAATGAATGAGTGTTTTGTAAGTATCTTAGCCGTCTGATTATCCAACTAATATTCAGTGCCTGGGTGCTATAGTAAGATGCTTTAGTCCATTTTCTGTGGATAATCCTAGTTAAAGCAAGGGTAACTACTTAATAGTCACCTAGTTTTTGCTTGCTACCAGATTTTTAATGAAAGATTATTTACCATAAAACATCAGGTTAATGTATAAAAATATTTTTTGATTGAATTATATTGTCATATTAGAACTCTTGCCTTAAAAAAGCTTACGAGATAAGGTTATTTATGTCTAATGGTAGATGAAGTTCAGGGAATAATACCAAACGCATTGCTTTTTGTATAAGATCCCGAATAGAAGAACGAGATTATTTTAGTCTGTACTTTAGATAAATAACAGTAAAGTTAAGTAACTATGAGTGAAATCAAGATCCTTGTGATTGAAGATCACAATCTGACCAGAATCGGCTTACGGTCTGCCTTACAAACTCAGCCAGAGTTTAACATTGTTGGGGAAGCCGCCAATGCAGCCGACGGACTCAAGCTTCTGAAAACTCTCAAGCCGGATGTTGCTACTATTGACATTGGTTTGCCTGATATGGATGGTATTGAGCTAACACGCACATTTAGGCAATATCAGTCAGAAAATGAAGACTATACAACAAAGCTGCTAATTTTAACGATGCAAAATAGCGAACAAGCAGTTTTAGCGGCATTTGCAGCAGGTGCAGATTCTTATTGCATGAAAGATATCGAAACTGAGAAACTAGTGGAGGCTGTGCAAACGACATACTCAGGTAGCTCATGGATCGATCCTGCGATCGCAGACCTTGTACTACAACAAATACGTCAAGATTTCCCCGATGGTAGCAGAGGCGCATCTGGAAAAAGAGTCTTGATTGAAGGTATTGACCCAGATACTGAGAAAAGTATAGTCAGTTATCCTTTAACTCACAGAGAGATGGATGTTTTAGAGTTGATTGTCGCTGGCTGTGACAATGCAGAAATTGCTAAAAGACTCTATCTAACAGTCGGAACTGTCAAAACTCATGTTCGAGGTATTCTCAATAAACTCTGTGTTGCAGACCGTACACAAGCTGCTGTCCGTGCGTTGCGCGCTGGATTAGTACCGTGAGCAAGTAAGTAACCATCATCAACTGCGTACAAAATATCACTTAACAATTCAAAAATAAAAATCTTTCTTCCCCAATCCCCAATCCCAAAAATGGTTAACTGGGACAAAGATTTATTAAGAAATTGTTACAAAGTTTAGTAGAATGACATAATTGACTGGATAAGTATTTTTATATACATACATGATAGCGGATCAATTTCCCTGGCTTACCGCGATTGTCTTGCTGCCACTCGTTGCTTCCTTGCTCATCCCTGTGTTGCCTGATAAAGATGGTAAGAGCGTGCGGTGGTATGCATTGGGTGTAGGTATTGCAGATTTTGCCTTGATGTGTTACGCCTTTTGGAAACACTACGACCCCAGTAGTGCTAGTTTTCAACTCGTCGAAAATTATGCCTGGGTGCCTCAGTTAGGTTTTAACTGGGCGGTATCAGTCGATGGACTTTCAGCCCCACTTGTGCTTCTAGCAGGATTTGTCACCACACTCTCGATATTTTCAGCTTGGCAAGTCGATCGCCGACCTCGCCTTTTCTATTTTCTGATGCTGGTGCTATATTCCGCACAAGTAGGGGTGTTTGTTGCTAAAGACTTGCTGCTATTTTTCATCATGTGGGAAGTAGAACTGATTCCCGTCTACCTACTAGTTTGCATTTGGGGTGGGCAAAGGCGACGTTATGCGGCTACGAAATTTTTATTGTATACCGCAGCTGCTTCTATATTTATTTTAGTGGCAGCCCTGGCAATGGGGCTATATGGCGGCGGTAATATGACATTTGACATCACCGCCCTCGCTAATAAGGAATATCCTCTTAGTTTACAACTGCTACTTTATGCAGGATTGTTGATTGCATTTGGTGTCAAACTTGCTGTTTTTCCCATGCATACTTGGTTGCCTGATGCCCACGGCGAAGCATCATCTCCTGTGTCGATGATTTTAGCTGGTGTATTGCTGAAGATGGGCGGATATGGACTGATTCGCCTGAATCTTGAACTACTCCCCGATGCACACATTTATTTTGCGCCGGTTCTAGCCATTCTCGGTGTTGTCAATATTATCTATGGTGCATTGAATTCCTTTGCTCAGACCAATATGAAGCGGCGTTTAGCTTATTCGTCGATTTCTCACATGGGGTTTGTACTACTTGGGATTGCGTCTTTCACTGATTTGGGAATCAACGGCGCAATGTTGCAGATGATTTCGCATGGTTTAATTGCATCGGTGCTGTTCTTTTTAGCCGGTGTCACTTACGATCGCACCCACACAATGGTAATGAAAGATATGGGCGGTATTGGTCAAGCCATGCCCAAAGTCTTTGCCCTGTTTACAATCGGAGCAATGGCATCTCTCGCACTTCCCGGAATGAGCGGCTTTGCTGGCGAACTATCGGTATTTGTTGGGATGACAAGCAGCGACGTTTACAGTTCAACTTTCTGCACCGTAACGGTTTTTCTCGCCGCAGTTGGAGTCATCCTCACACCAATCTATCTACTTTCCATGCTGCGAGAGGTCTTTTATGGTAAAGACGCAGCACTGCTATGCGACATTAATAATGCCGGCTGGGAAAATCAAGAAGATGACGGAACAGTTTGTTTTGGTACAGACTGTCTTGTACCAGAAGATACAGTCTACGACGATGCTAGACCCCGTGAGGTTTTTATTGCCGCCTGTTTTCTGCTGATGATTATTGGTATTGGTTTCTATCCCAAAATGGCGATGCAGATGTACGATGTGAAGACTGTCGCAGTCAATGCTAATCTTCGCCAGTCTTATGCCATAGTCTCCCAAAGCAATCCCCAGATTTACGCTAATAGATTATTGGTTCCACAAATTTCAGAAGTTGAGGTAGCGCCCGTTTTGGGAACTTTGAAGTAAGCTTTTTGACCAATAGACTTGTTGAAAAGAGCGATCGCTAGGTATCTTTCTGAGGAATAACATAGCATTGATAGCCTATCCACAGTGATAAGCTATCAATATCAAATTGAAGTTATATTAACAGGGTAAGCGCATCTCAAACGCTATTGACAAGCGGATTTAGAGGTATCATTATATTGGGATAAACAAGCAGCAAGAATAGTGAGCATATAGTTATTATCCATAGCAGCTCGATTCGATTTTTGACGATTACTACGCTTGAATGATTGCTCTAAATTTAATGCGTTAAGTGCTATTCGTCGCAGCAATGACAAGTTTTGTGGGGCATGACCAGTACGAACGCGACAAGCACTTCATTAAAGATAACATCCAAAGTCCAATGTAAGCCATTTTCCACACCCCAGTGAAGACGAATAGCCTACCCTAGTTTATGTATTGGTATTATTCTCGTTTATAATTTTTTGATAAAACGATTCAATCTGACATGAATATTATTTGGTATGAGACTCAAAAAATAATCTATTCATTCAGGAAAATCTAAATGATTTTGAGTACTTAAACTTCGTTTTCTTCGGGGTCGAGTTCTGAGGCACTCAGCATTTTATTGTTGAGTATTTTTACTGATGATTATGACTTTTGATTCTTCATTCGGCGCACGGTGGTTATCATCCAAGTTTGTAGAATTATTAGAAGAATCTTCTGGTACGTTGTAGGTAAGTTCGGATGTTACTGGAACCAGTTGATGATTGCTGCGACGACCTACCATAAAAGCTACTAAAGCTATTGCAGTTCCTCCACCTGCTCCTAGTAACCACAAAGGTACTGTTTTAACCTCTGTTGTCTGCGGTGGGGCTTCTGTGTGTTCATGTGCTTTTACATGAGTACCACCTCGCAGAGATTGGGCGTAAAGTTGCGGTGCGCGTTGGGTGACAATCATATCTCCCTCGAATAAGCCAGTCTTAACTTCAACCATATCGCCAGAAGTCTGACCTAATGTGACTTCAACTGTTTGGTAAGCATTACCACTCTGCACATAAACAACTTTCTTCCCATTCGCGTCTACCACTGCTGAGGTAGGAATAGCTGAAATAGCAGAGGACGTTTGGTCTGTTAAAACTTCTAGTTCTGCGAACATTCCGGGTTTGAGTTGTCCGCGTGAGTTGTCTATCTCTGCTTGTACTGGTACAACTCTTGTTTCTCCTTCTACCACCGTACCAATCCGGGAAATTTGACCAGAAAAAGTGCGATCGCTCACACTAGCAACTTTTAATCTAATTCTCTCACCAATTCTTACCTTGCTTAAATCTTTTTCATAAATGTTAGCTGTAGCAAAAAGCCGACTATCGTTGACAATCGTCATTAATTTGCCACCGGCATCATTAAAAGTTTGACCAATAGTCACTTCTCTATCTGCAACCTTACCAGAGATAGGAGCAGTTACTGTCACTAATCCTTTAGAATTTGGGAGATTTCCTAGTTGAGCAAGTCGAGTTTGATAACTAGTATTACTGCGATTAATATTTGACTTTGCTAACTGAACTGATGCTTGAGCGCGTTTGAGTTGATTTTCTGCCCCGATAACGTCCCGGCGGCTCTTGGCTTTAGTAAGTTCGGCTTTTGCTTGGGCTAGCTGGGTCTGGGACTCTAAAGCATTGCGACGAGGTAAAGCGCCAGCATCAGCTAACTGTTTGTCTTTGTTGTACTTTTCTTGAGCAAAGTCAACTTGACTCTGTGCTTGAGCAATTTCCGAGTCGGCTATTTGTTGATATTTTTGATAATTTTGTTGAGCCAGTCTTAAGTCTGCTTCGCTGTAGTGTAAATCAGCTTGAGCTTGTGCTAATTTATCCTGAGATTCTACACGCAATGTCACTAAATCTGGGCTAGTAACAACAGCAAGGGGTTGACCTTTTGTTACTGATGCGCCAGGTTCCACCAACAATTCAACTACTTTCGCCCCTTGAATTGGGGTAGTCACTTCTACTTTTTGGCTGGGAAGAGTCTCTATTTGTCCAGTAGTTTTGATACCAATGGCTAACCTTTGACGTTGGACAGGCTCGACTTTAATCCCTAGACGTTTGGCTGTATCGGCATCAACCTGAATAGAATTATTAGTTGAAGTGGCTTCACTTCCTCCTTGAAACTCATTTCCATGTCCGCCATGAGCCATAACAACTGTGGGACTTGCTAATAACAACAGGCTCAGAAATGTGCCAGAAACACAAGCAATAGCTGTCGGTGTTTGGAAACGCAGAGAGTTAGACATCGCTACTAAAAATCCTTGAGTATGGGAGAGAGGATATTGCGAACGGTCAAAAGTACTTTTAAGTTTTAGAAATACACTCTCTTACTAGTCTTTCATTCAGAAATGAAATTAGGATGAAATCAAGTTTTGACCGCTCTCAAAATCACATCACTCTAAACACAACTGGAATTCAAGAAAGCAAGTGTTCTCTATCTATTTGGCATTGGATACTTGCATTATGCTTTTCAGGTGACGCTCTTACTGAGGCTGGACTACTCGTACTCGCTAACACCAGTGACAAGGATGCTCAGGCTGCGTTGCGTCACCAATTGAAAAAACTGTTAACTGAAGATGCAATCTTAGCTTCGGAAGTAGCGCAGTTTTGGCAGGAGGCAAAGCTAGCTAATCTGAGGGAAACCCTCAAACGACTGGCTACAAAAACTTATAGAACCCATTTGATATCTTTTTTCTAACTTTTCTAAAAGAATGAAGACAAATTGCAATCCACAAAGCTGCAATCACTGCTCCAGCAATTTTACCAGTCGGGTCAATCTGAATACTTCTTTGTGTATCCATTGATGCCCCCTTATTTTGACAATAATAAATATAACATTCCGCAGTCAAATATTATGTTTGAGTAAATGTTTTAGTTTGTGTATAAGTTATACAAATTCTCATAAAACACTCAAAAGTAGTAGATAAAATTGAACTTATTTACCTAGCAAGATACAAGAAGTATTTGATGCTTTATGTTTTAGTGAAAAGTCAGGGAACTAATCAGGAATTTGGCGGAGGTCGAGAGTTAATCAACAGAAAGTAGTGTACTTTTCTGGGTTTAGCTATTGCTTATCCAAAAGTTTCGTTTAAAAACAAAGAATTTTGGGGTTGCTCTTATGCTAAGTCCTGTGTTAACAGTCAGTATCTTTCAAAAACAATCCGAGCCTAAAGTATTTTCACCAGGCCAAGTCATCTTTGAAGAAGGACAGCCTGGGGATAAAATGTATGGGATTCTCGAAGGAGAGGTGGATATATTAGTCAATGGCAAGATTGTAGAAACTATTGAGACGGGCGAAGTTTTTGATGTCGGGGTACTTGTAGGAGTTAAAAATAGAACTTACACAGCGATCGCTAAGGTAAATAGCAAACTGGTTTTCCTTAATGAGGAAGAGTTTCTCTTTGCCGTTCAGGAAACACCCATGTTTGCCGTAGAGGTGATGAAAAGTTACTCAAAGCGTCTGAGTCGCTTGCAGCATCTGGTCTAAAGCCACATCTAGATAACAGTCATTGCATCCTACCCGCCAGTTGCTTTTATTTATTTACCCCACCCTAACCCTCCCCGTATGTATTGGCTACGGTGTACACACAAGTCTGAAATAGTGATTAACCGAAGTTTTACCCCACCCTAACCCTCCCCGATGCATTGGGGAGGGAACTAGATTCTCTTGTTTCCCACCTTTACAAGGGGGGATTAAGGGGGGTAATCACTCGATTAAAGTCACAGCTAACTACTTTTAAAACATCCTGTTAGGAGAATATTAATGTTAGATATTGATGAAATGAGTTCAAAAGAAATACACGAAGTACTACACCAAGTAGGATACGGTCATCTTGGCTGTATACACGAAGGCAAACCCTACGTGATGCCAATGTATTATTATCTCGAAGAAGAGGACATCTACCTGTTTACAACGGTGGGTATGAAGACTCATGATATTGACGCGAATCCAGAAATCTGCCTACAGGTTGAAGAACTTCACAGCCCCCTTCATTGGCGCAGTGTGATTGTGAATGGTCGAGCCTCGCGCCTCACCGAGCATTCAGACATCGATCGCGCCATGCACTTAATCAAAGAGCGCAATACAACGCTGTCACCTGCGATCAATCGAACTTGGATTGATGCTGAGGGACGTTCAGAAGCGATCGCAATTTACCGCATCCATGAGAGTGAAATAAGTGGACGAACCACTGATGGAGTCAGCAGTTATTGAAGAAGAATCCAGAATTCAGAATCAAGCATTACGGGTTTAATGAACTACCCGAACCAGCTAGGCGATCGCTATTACTGCGCTTTACCGATCAATTGACCCATTTTATGGCACTCTTGCTCTGGGTTGCAGGGACGCTGGCTTTTATTTCCGGTACACCTGAACTCGGCTGGGCAATCTGGGCAGTGATCTGGATTAATGCTGGTTTTAGTTTTTCGCAAGAATTCCAAGCAGAACAAGCGTTAGCAGCACTCAATAAAATGTTGCCCGTGCGAGCTAAAGTCTATCGAGATGGGACACTATCTGAGATTCCCGTCAGGGAGATGTCATGCAATTGGAAGAGGGCGATCGCATCTCTGCCGATGCCAGAATGGTTTCAGATCAATCTTTGTATGTCGATGTCTCAGTGTTGACTGGAGAATCGCTGCCGGTTGCCCGTTCGGCGGAACCTGTTGTGACTGAAAATATCCGTGCTTCTGAAGCCAGCAATCTCGTTTTTGCGGGTTCTACTGTTTCCGCAGGGCGGGGATTAGCTGTGGTGTATGCTACAGGAACTCAGACCGAGTTTGGTCAGGTTGCCCACCTGACTGCAACCGTGAAGCGAGAACCCAGTACCCTGGAAGTTCAAATCGAATCTGTGGTGCATATCATCACAGCGATCGCCCTCGGTATGGGTATTTTGGTCTTTAGCAATTGCATCTCAAATTTTTAACGCAAAAGCGGATTATGTCTTAGCACTTAAAGGTAATCATCCTACACTTCATGGACAAGTTAAAGATTGGTTTGAGAAACAGTTATCTCAAGGATTGGAAGGTATTAGCTATAGTTATGATGAACGGCTCGAAAAAGGTCATCATCGTACCGTTACTCTGGTTATATTAATGTTAATAGTGGACTCTACACTCGACCAAAGCGTTCAGTTAGTTTATTAATGAACAAAAAATCAGGCTATAAACTAGATGGGGATTCAGGCTAAGTCAAAGTAATTCGTAATTATTTTGATTACTTACAGACAATTAATATAATTCATGAGCAAATCAACCCTTTACATGGGATGCTAGTTGATGATTAGTGAGTTTTACCAATGTCTGTTGTTTCTGCCATCACCGTTACCGTTCCCGCCACAACTGCGAATTTGGGGCCTGGTTTTGATTGCATCGGTGCAGCCTTAAAGCTGTACAACGAGTTCAAGTTCACTCGCCTGGAAGAGGGTGGGTTAATTATTCATGTCACTGGTACGGAAGCTGAACGAGTCCAAACTGATGAAACTAATCTTCTTTACCAAGCATTTGTCAAATTCTATCAACATATAGAGCAGACACCGCCGAGTGTGAAAATAGAGATTAAGTTAGGTGTCCCCTTGGCGCGGGGTTTGGGTAGTTCGGCGACAGCAATTGTTGGTGGGTTAGTTGCGGCTAATCAACTAGAAGGTGCAACTCTGTCTCAGTCGCAGGTGATGGAATTAGCGATCGCAATGGAAGGACATCCTGATAATGTAGTCCCAGCTTTGTTGGGAGGATGTCGTCTGGCTGCTACCAGTGGCGCAGGTTGGGAAATTTGTGATGTTCCCTGGCATAAAGATGTTGTCCCCGTTGTAGCTATTCCTAATTTTGAACTTTCTACTTCCGAGGCGCGCGGCGTTCTGCCAACTGAAGTAAGTCGCGCCGATGCGATTTTTAATATGGCACATTTGGGATTATTGTTACGCGGCTTGGAAACTGGTAATGGACAATGGTTAAAGACAGCTTTACAAGATAAATTGCATCAGCCCTATCGTAAAGCTTTGATTCCTGGTTATGATGCTCTCAACATTGCAGCTGTAAGTGCTGGTGCTTATGGTATGGTGATTAGTGGTGCGGGGCCGACACTGTTAGCTTTGGCGGATAAGTTACACTCAAAGGCTGTGGAGGCGGCAATGTTAGCTGCTTGGCAAGAAGAAGGAATTACAGCCGAGGTGCGATCGCTTTATCTAGATACCCAAGGCGCAAAAAGCTTTTAATATTTTACTCAGCACTTAAAACTCGATTTATGGAGCAAACTCAGGCTGAAATAGTGGCGCTTAAGTCTCAAATTCAGGCTCTTTTAGAAGAACGCGCTGCACTCACTATTAATAAGGTTATCTCTGATGAGAATGATTCACCCCAAGCAATGGTGGAAGCTTACCGCCGTCAAGCCAGAGAAAATGCCCAATTATCAGTTGAACTCCAAGGCATAGATGCAGCGATCGCCGCCTTGGAAGGCAAGATAAAACAAAAACAAGGTAAGCTAGTGCGTAGGCGTAGCCCGTCGGAGACATCGCAAGCTGAATCCAAACAACTTATTCTACAGCAGCAGCTAGAAGAAGCGAAAGAAGTGGCACAGGTTCATGCTGAACGCATTAATCAACTAGCAGGTGAACTGGCGGCAGAAGTCCGTTTTCTGAAAGCTTGTGCAAATCAACTTAGTCCAATGTATTGGCAGATTTATTACAAACCCTTCATTACTGGCTTCAAAACAATCTCTGTTCCTTATGTCCGCTCTGATGGGGAAGTGTGGACAATTGTCAACCGGATAGTGTGAAGGAGTAGCCCTTTCAAGGTGGGTAAAAATTTTGTTCAAAAAATTTCTCTTTCATCTCTTATATTACCTCTGTGTTCTCTGCGCGGCAGTCGCTCATGGGGGAAACCACGCCAGATGCTCCACTTGGGGAGACCCCAAGACCGCGCTGCCTTGTCTCTGTGGTTAGATAAATCGAAATTTAGCCCAATAATCGCTGCCAAGTTAGTTTTTTTGTCGCTTCATCCCAACGCCAGCGTAATAAATTAGCAAGTTGACTCTTGACAATTCCTGGTAAACCAATTGCTTGTCTAGGTGCATCTGTAGCTAGTAAAATAGCAGTCTCTACATCACAAATTCCCCACTTTACCAAGTTTTGCACTCCCACTAATAAAGGTAAAGTCGTCCCTGATAAAGTGCCATCGGCCAGTCTTGCTGTACCATTTTTAACTTCAATTTGCCGACTGTCCCAAGGATACACGCCATCTGGTAACCCTAAAGGTGAAAGGGCATCACTGACGAGGAACAACCCTTTTTCTCGATCGCTAGCGCGAAGTAAAATTTGCAGCATTGTGGGCGAAACATGTTCACCATCAGCAATAAAACCACACATTACATCAGGATGGGTAATTGCTGCCCCTAATAATCCTGGTTCGCGGTGATGCAATGGTGGCATGGCATTAAAAGCATGAGTTACCATCGTTGCACCGAGTTTAAAGGCAAGTTGTGCTTGGGCAAATGTTGCTTGAGAATGCCCTAAACTAACGGTAATCCCCAAAGAACGCAAATATGGAATTACTTCACCAGTGGGATCTAATTCCGGGGCTAAGGTGATGACTTTTACGATCGCACCATAATCACCCAAAACCCGCTTTACCTCGTCAATTGTTAAGGGTAACAAGTACTCTGCTGGGTGTGCGCCCCGCTTTTGGTAATTCAAAAATGGGCCTTCTAGATGTACTCCGAGAATCTTGGCAGATGATCTCTCTCCGGCTACAGAGAAAGGAGTAAAATTAGCAATGACTGCAAGCGATCGCTGAATCTTTTCTACTGAAGTTGTCACAAGTGTCGGTAAAAATCCATCTACCCCGGTATTCCACAAAAATTGGGTTATTTTTTCGAGTAGATGAGCATTTTCAGCCGTCAAATCAGGAAATGCCAATCCCAAAGCACCGTTAATTTGCAAATCAACGCCACCCAATGAAATCCAGTCGCCTGTAACATCTATTACCGATGCATGGCTATTTGCTTTTACTGTACCCATTGGCAAGATTTGCTCAATTATGCCCTCTTGATTAACCAAGAGCATCTGCAAATCTTTGTAACCAGGCACTCTAGCATTGATAATATCTACAGGATTTTGTATTGTTTGAATCATCACACTGGCGAGGAGATAGCTAAATCTCATCCGATTTTAGATGAAACAATCAGCAATTAATCCAAAATCTAAAATCTAAAATCTAAAATTCTATGACTCCGTTAGTTGGTATTATCATGGGCAGCGATTCCGATTTGCCCACTATGAAAGATGCGATCGCAGTTTGTGAAGAATTTGGCGTTGAAAGTGAAGTAGCGATCGTTTCGGCTCACCGTACCCCAGAACGGATGGTGCAATATGCTCAAGTTGCACACCAACGCGGTATTAAGGTAATTATTGCTGGTGCGGGTGGTGCTGCCCATCTACCTGGAATGGTAGCGTCTTTAACTCCACTTCCTGTGATTGGTGTTCCTGTACCCACTCGGAACTTACAAGGTGTAGATTCTTTGTATTCTATTTTACAGATGCCTGGTGGTATTCCTGTGGCAACAGTGGCGATCGGTAATGCCAAAAATGCCGGACTTTTAGCAATACAAATCCTCGCAACTCATCAACCAGAATTGTTAGAAAAAGTGCAACAATATCGCCAAACCTTATGTGAATCAGTAATTGCCAAGCAAGCAAAACTAGAACAACTAGGCTATGAGCAATATTTACAGCAAATGTTTTAAGATAATTTGTAATTCGTAATTCGTAATTCGTTAATAAATGTTAACGGCAGAGCAGGGGAAGACAAGGGAGACAAGGGAGACAAGGGAGACAAGGGAGACAAACAAAACTCCTACTCTTGTACAGACAAAGATTTTTCGCGTCTCTACTCCTAACTCCTAACTCCTAACGCCCAATGCCCATTAAATTCAAAGATTGAAGCGATCGCTCCAGAATCATGCAGCATTCTGAAGTATCTTAATCCTGAGGCCTTAGTCAAAAATTGAGAGCTGCAACATCCATGTGCCAACTGCTCGGAATGAATTGCAATGTTCCAACGGATATTTGCTTTTCTTTTGAAGGGTTTTCTGCACGGGGAGGAAAAACGGATGACCATAAGGATGGTTGGGGCATTGCTTTCTTTGAAGGAAAGGGATGTCGAATGTTTTTAGATGCCCAACCTTCTGTTGCTTCTCCGGTAGCGGAGTTTGTGCGGAGTTATCCCATCCACTCAACCCATGTCATAGCCCATATCCGCAAAGCTACTCAGGGTGAAGTTGCCCTACACAACTGCCATCCTTTCCGCAGAGAATTGTGGGGTCAGTATTGGGTGTTTGCCCACAACGGTAATTTGCCAGATTTTGATCCAGAAAATTTGGGCTTTTATCAAGCTGTAGGTGATACCGATAGTGAAAAAGCATTCTGTATGATGCTAGAAACATTGCGATCGCGCTTTCCTAAAGGTAAGCCCGATATAAAGGAACTGTACCCTGTGCTGCAAGAAATTACTGCTGTAATTGCAAATCTGGGTATATTTAATTACTTATTATCTGATGGAGAACACTTTTTTGCTTATTGCTCAACTAATCTCAGCTACATTGTTCGCCAAGCGCCCTTTGCTGCTGCCCATTTAATTGACCAAGACATGACCGTAGATTTTCGGGAGGTGACTACCGAACGCGATCGCGTTGCTGTCATTGCTACCACTCCCCTTACTGATAACGAAGTTTGGACAAAAATTCAACCGGGAGAATTATTAGTTTTTCAGGACGGGCTGCCCCGGAAATATGCATTCAGTTAATAATAATTAGTTCTTCGATTTTTCCCATTTAGATAATTTCTCTAGCAATCCTAAATGAGTTGTGAAAATCGAGAGACTCAGATCCCCGACTTCGTAAAAGTTGTCGGGGATCTTTGAGATTGTGCGCTCTCTTTTACCTACAAACCAAGCTGCTAAATTAGCTATTTACTAGCAAGTTACTTGATGCAAAAGGTAGCTGATTGTGAGCGCAATTCCATATTTGAAAATAAAATCATTTATAATTCCTCACAAAACTGCTAAAATCACCATGTTCTTGATAAAGAATATGGAGTATTTTGGTATTTCCAACTAGATACATGGAATCATCCAGTATTATAAATACTATATAACTGTATTCCCATCAATTATTTGTAGATTTAGTGGAGGAAATTAGGATGAGTTTATGGCAACGCCTACTAAAAAGTTTACAAGCGATGCCTCCGGCGGCAAGCTACGCTGAACATACAACGTATCGGTTCAGACTAAATTCGCTCAAAAGCTTTGTATCACTCTTTTTGGTAGGTACTGTATTAAGTGTAGCCCTTGCGGCCTGCTCTGGTGGAGGAACTGCGAATAATTCTGCCTCTGAAACCCCTGCTGCTAGTGCTACTCCTGTGGCTGCAAGCAAAGATAATGTTGAATTAACTTTAGTTTCCTTTGCAGTTACGAAAGCAGCTCACGAAGCAATTATTCCTAAGTTTGTAGAACAGTGGAAGAAAGATCATAATCAAACTGTCATCTTCAAGCAAAGTTATGGCGGCTCTGGTTCCCAAACTCGCGCCGTTATCGATGGTTTAGAAGCAGATGTTGTTCACTTAGCATTAGCTGGAGACACTTCAAAAATTGAGAAAGCTGGATTAATTCAACCAGGATGGGAAAAAGAAGTTCCCAACAATGGTATTGTCTCTAAATCAGTTGCAGCATTAGTCACCCGTCCAGGAAATCCTAAAAACATCAAGACTTGGGAAGATTTATCTAAAGACGGTATAAAACTAATTACCGCCGATCCGAAAACATCAGGGGTTGCACGCTGGAATTTCTTAGCTCTTTGGAATTCAGTGATTAAAACTGGTGGAGATGATGCGAAAGCGACTGAGTTTGTGACTAAAGTCTACAAAAATGTGCCATTGCTAACCAAGGATGCTCGTGAAGCTACTGATGCATTTTTCAAGCAGGGTCAAGGTGATGCCCTGATTAACTATGAAAATGAGATTATCTTGGCAGAACAAAAGGGTGAAAAGTTGACTGCGATTATCCCTGATGTCAATATCTCTATCGATAATCCCATTGCAGTGGTAGACAAAAATGTAGATAAGCACGGTACACGTGAAGTTGCTGAAGGTTTTGTCAAATATCTATATAGTCCAGAGGCTCAACAGGAGTTTGCAAAATTCGGATTCCGACCGGCGGATGATACTTTGACTCTAAGCAAGGAAGTTGCAGACAAATTTCCCAAGGTGAAAACTCTGGGTACAGTTGCAGACTTCGGCGGTTGGGATGGAATCAATAAGAAGTTCTTTGCAGATGGAGCTATTTTTGACCAGATTCAAGCTAAGAAAAAGTAATTAGTTATAGGGAATTGGGCATTGGGCGTTAGAAGTGCTGAGTGCTGATACCAATTTAATGTGAAGTTGCACATATCTTGATCCCCCTAAATCCCCCTTAAAAAGGGGGACTTTGATATGGAAAAAGAACAACTGACTGCTGACACAAAAGTTTTTTTGAATTTTGAATTTTGAATTTTGAATTTTGAATTCGGAGCGAAGCGACGTGACTGTATCTCCTTCTGTGCAAGTTGAAGGCAAAACGCCATTCTGGAAAAACTTGGGGCGCGTTCCTTGGACTTGGCGAATCACTATTGGATACCTGACAGTGATGTTGTTTATCCCCATAGCTGCCATGTTCCTGAAAGCAAGTACGGAAACTCCAGCGAGATTTTGGGCGATCGCAACCAGCGATGTAGCATTAGCAACATATAATGTCACTTTTTTTACGGCAATCTTTGCGGCTTTACTCAATGGCGTATTTGGAACTCTGATTGCTTGGGTTCTGGTTCGCTACGACTTTCCCTTAAAGCGGGTGATTGACGCGACAGTGGATTTACCCTTTGCACTACCAACATCTGTCGCAGGGCTAACTCTGGCAACAGTTTACAGCGATAAGGGCTGGATAGGTTCGCTACTAGCACCACTGGGAATTAAGGTGTCTTTTACCCGCACGGGAGTAGCGGTAGCAATGATATTTATCTCACTACCTTTTATTGTGAGAACTGTACAACCGGTACTTCAGGAAATGGAACGTGAAATTGAAGAAGCTTCCTGGTGTCTGGGTGCTTCTCAATGGCAAACCTTCTGGAAGGTGATTTTGCCACCCTTATTTCCGACAATTTTAACTGGTGTCGCCTTGGGTTTCTCCCGTGCGGTTGGGGAATATGGTTCGACTGTGATTATTTCTTCCAATACGCCATACCAAGATTTAATCGCACCTGTACTAATTTTCCAACGCTTAGAGCAGTATGACTATTCTGGTGCAACAGTAATTGGCATAGTTTTACTATCAATTTCGTTGGTACTGTTATTGGCAATTAATTTCTTACAAGCATGGGCGAGGCGATATGACAGTAGATAAGCCAAGTTTTCACTCATCTGCATCTGTATCAGATACAGCCAAACCGAAAGAGCAGAAGAGTTGGGTACCCATAGTTTTGATTGGGATAGCGATCGCCTATTTAGGCTTAGTTGAATATATCCCGGCAATTAACGTTTTTGTCCAAGCCTTTAGTAAAGGAGTTGGGCCGTTTCTATCTAACCTGACGCGACCGGCTTTTCTCCATGCAGCTTGGCTGACACTGTTATTAGCTGTGATTTCTCTACCTTTAAATACAGTATTTGGTTTATGTGCAGCTTGGGCGATCGCTCGTCATAAATTTCCTGGACGCGCCGTAGTTTTGAGCATTATCGATCTGCCCTTTTCGATTTCGCCCGTAGTTGCAGGATTAATGATTGTGCTACTTTACGGACGCAATGGGTGGTTTGGCCCTTGGCTCCAGGCTCATGATATCAAGATTGTCTTTGCCTTTCCTGGTATGGTATTGGCTACAGCTTTCGTAAGTATGCCCTTTGTGGCGCGAGAAGTGATTCCGGTTTTAGAAGAGTTTGGTAAGGATCAAGAAGAAGCTGCGAGAACTCTTGGTGCAAAAGATTGGCAAATATTTTTGCGCGTCACCCTACCCAGTATCCGTTGGGGCTTACTCTACGGTTTAATTTTGACCAATGCCAGAGCAATGGGTGAATTTGGAGCAGTTTCGGTGGTATCTGGCAACATTGCTGACCAAACCCAGAGTCTACCACTGTTTGTAGAAGACGCTTACAAACAATACGAAACTGAAGCGGCTTTCTCTGCGGCTGTACTGTTAGCGTTGCTAGCAGTAGTAACCTTAGTACTGAAGGAGATTCTGGAACGAAAAACCCGAATTAAAGATGTTGAATAGAAGAGGTAGCACAGAGTTTGCATAGTCAACCGCCACACCCAATCTTGGAATGTGGCTTGTATAGCAAAGTGCTGGGGAGCATCCCAATGCAATGCTTTAACACAAGTCTGTTTTTCAGAACGTGAAGGCGGAAGCCGCTACAGGCTGCGCGTAACACGGAAACGTCAAGGCGGAAGCTGCTACAAGCTGCGCGAAACACGGAAACGTGAAAGCGGAAGCTTCTACAGGGAAGGCGGAAGCTGCTACAGACTGCGCGAAACACGGAA
>NZ_JABXKI010000247.1 GCF_017115095.1 Nostoc sp. NMS4
GATCGAGCTAGATGGACGGATTATTAAGGAAAGCGATGACATTTTGATCGCTTTGGAAAAGGTATTTGACCGAATGGCACTAAGAAAAGGTGAAACCTCGTGAGGGCAGGGTGTTGGGGGTAGGGTGTAGGGTGTAGTGTTCCAGACAATTGAATGCGAGTGCGTCAAGTAGTTCAACATCTTCTTAATTCCCTGCACCCTACACCCTACACCCAAAAGCCAGGAATACCAGGGTTTTACGCTTTTCTTAGTGCCATTCCTCTATGATGCAAGAGCAGGAGTTGAAGGAACGTTCTCTCAAGGAATTGGCAGCTTGGGGCTGCGACAAGCTCGCTACATTGGTTTGGTTAAAGTTCGGCTCCAGCAATTGCTTTTTCCCAAGTAGAACTTGAGCTTTTACGCGATCGCATTTTGTCTGAACTGAAGTTAGGCAAGCAAGCTCCTGGTTACAAGGCTATTCAGAAAGCTCTCAATCGCTTCATTGCTGAACTGACTTACCCAAACAAAAGCATTTTTTGACTTCGCCAACAGCATCCATTGATACTCACACCCCATCCCGTGAAAAGTCAGAGTTGCTGTTAGGGACTGAATATTTACTTTA
Source organism: Nostoc sp. NMS4 (assembly GCF_017115095.1). Lineage (GTDB taxonomy): Bacteria > Cyanobacteriota > Cyanobacteriia > Cyanobacteriales > Nostocaceae > Nostoc. The sequence goes on from NZ_JABXKI010000247.1 coordinate 602, forward strand.
GTTAAGTGGGAAAAGTGGGTTTAGTAGGATCTTTTGTACTACCCCTTGATTATGCTGTTAATATGCTGTAACTTAATAGCTAGTAGATAGTCACTATCAAGTTATGCAAGCTATTGAGAAATGCCATAAGTGTTGCACAATTTTATACAAAGTATTTGATCATTAAGGCAAAAATTCAGTTGATTGGTGTTTTAGTTTCAAATTATACCTTTTGTACCCCTAATTTTTAGCACCTCACAAAATCGCGTTGCTCCCGGAACTGACGCGATCAAGTTGAAAACTAACGTCAGTATACGCTGGAGGGTGAGGCTATGGAGATTGAGAAATGATGCAGTGTAACGGCACAGAAACCATGAAAACCTCGCAGAATAAGGAGCTTGTTAATTCAAAGTTAAGCTCTACAAGATTTAATTGCTACAAAAAAATTCAAAAATTTGTAGTGAGTAAAACAGATTTGGATAAAGTCAAGTTTAGCAAATCCCCAAAAGTGTATATACTACTATGACTATAAACTTCAAGTACGATACTGCACACATCTGTGAAAAAGAACCAATTGCTATAATTGGTATTGGTTGCCATCTTCCTGGCGGTGCTACTAGTCCAGAAGCTTTTTGGAAATTACTGATAGATGGGGTGGATGCCATCACCGAAGTTCCGGTAGAACGCTGGAACTCGCGCAGTTTGTACGACCAAGATCGAGGGAAACCAGGGAAAATATATACCCACAGAGGCGGATTTATTGAGAATATAGACCAATTTGATGCCCAATTTTTTGGAATTTCTCCAAAAGAAGCAGAGCGTATAGATCCCCAACAGCGAATACTCTTGGAAGTAGCTTATGAAGCTTTGGAGGATGCTGGACAAGTTCCAGAACACCTATCTGGCAGCAAAACTGGTGTATTTATTGGGATATCGTCTCACGATTACATTGATATCCAAACAAGTGTGAGCGATCGCACTTTAATCAACGCTTATACTAATCAGGGCGGAGCTATGAGCATAGCCGCCAACCGAATTTCCTATGTATTCGACTTCAAAGGCCCGAGTATGGCAGTTGATACAGCCTGTTCCAGCGCCTTAGTAGCAGTTCATCTCGCCTGTCAAAGTATTTGGAATCAAGAGTCTACACAGGCTTTAGCAGGAGGTGTCAATGCTGTACTCAAGCCGGAAGGAAGCATAGGTTTTAGTAAAGCATCAATGCTCTCTCCTGATGGAAAATGTAAAAGTTTTGATGCGTCAGCAGATGGTTTTGTTCGTAGCGAAGGCGCGGGTATTGTAATCCTAAAGCCTTTAGCCCAAGCTATAGCCGATCAAGATCTGATTTATGCCGTAATTCGAGGCACTGCTGTCAACTCCGATGGTCATACAAATGGTATGACAGTTCCTTCCAAAGAGGCACAAGAGGCAGCGCTACACGAAGCTTATAGGCAAGCTGGGATATCACCAGATCAAGTACAGTATGTCGAGGCTCATGGCACAGGAACCTCCGTCGGTGATCCCATAGAAGCGAATGCCATAGGTAATGTGCTTGGCAAGAATCGCCAACCAAACAATAAATGCATTATTGGCTCAGTCAAAACCAATATCGGACATTTAGAATCAGCAGCTGGTATTGCTGGTTTAATTAAGGCAGCATTGGCATTAAAACATGGTCAAATTCCGCCAAATCTACATTTTGTCTCTTCAAATCCGAAAATTCCTTTAGAACAGCTGCATTTACGAGTACCACAAACTATAGAACCTTGGCCCAACAATGGACATCAATCACGAATAGCTGGTGTGAATTCTTTCGGTTTTGGTGGTACTAACGCCCACGTAGTTCTGTCTGATGCTGAGATTCTACAACAAACGTCTTTACCAGAGTATACAGATAGGTTACTACAACCTACTGCACCATCACAAAGGCAAACACTGCTATTGCCCCTGTCTGCAAAAAGTCCAGAAGCACTTGCTGCGGTAGCAAAACTAACCGATAACTTTTTAGCCACGGCTTCTAGTCGTGGCGTTTCCTTATTAGATATCTGCTACAGTGCAAGTCTGCGTCGTGGGCATCACGATTATCGATTGGCGCTGGTGTCTGATTCTTTTGAAGAAATGGCAGAACAATTGCAAGGGTTTTTAGCGGGAGAAACCCGTTTGGCCATGTCTTCTGGTTGCCTAGTTTTAGGCAAGTCGCCCAAACTCGCTTTCGTGTTCTCCGGCATGGGGCAGCAATGGTGGGCAATGGGGCATCAGTTATTGGAGTCTGAACCTGTATTCCGAGAAAGTATTAAACAATGTGATCAACTGCTGAGGCAGTATACTGATTGGTCATTATGGGATGAACTCAGAGCTAGTGAAGAGCATTCTCGGATCAATGAAACCGTTGTAGCTCAGTGTTCTATCTTTGCAGTGCAAGTTGCGCTGTCTGCTTTATGGCGCAGCTGGGGCATTATTCCAGATGCAATTGTTGGTCATAGTGTAGGCGAAGTCGCAGCTGCTCATGTTGCTGGAGTATTGAGTTTAGAAGACGCTATCCGGGTGATTTTCCATCGCAGCCGCTTGCAAGCAACTGCTGCTGGACTTGGTAAGATGTTAGCGATCGCTTTCACACAACAAGAAGCTGAAACTGCGATCGCAGGATATGAAGACAAAGTTTCTATTGCCGCTATCAACAGCCTCCAAGGTCTAACATTATCCGGGGATACTCAAGCCTTGGAAGAAATTGCTCAATCTTTAGAGCAAAAGGAGATTTTTTGCCGATTCCTCAAAGTAGAAGTTCCTTATCATAGTATCTTGATGGAACCTTTGAAAGCAGAATTAGCACAGTCTCTAGAAGAAATTAACCCACAACCAGCAACCATTCCCCTTTTCTCTACCGTTACAGGACAACAAATTGATGGCCCAGAGATAAATGGTCTCTACTGGGGGCAAAATATGAGAGAACCAGTTCTGTTTGCAAAAGCCATAGACGGAATCATGCAAGCAGGATATGACCTCTTTTTAGAAATCGGCGCTCATCCAGTCCTGGCAAGTTACATTTCTGAGTGCTTTGCTATAGCTAATAAAACAACAACTGTGCTTGCTTCACTACGACGCAAAGAACCGGAACAAGCAATGATGCTGGCATCTGTTGGTAAGCTTTACACATTAGGATACCCAATTGATTGGCATCGGTTTTACCCCCAAAAAGGTCAATTTGTACGGCTACCATCCTATCCTTGGCAACGAGAGCGTTATTGGAGCGAATCTTTAGAATCGCAGCAAGCTAGGTTAGGACAAACTGCTTTACGTGCAATGTTCTCAACACAAGTCCATCCTTTGCTGGGATGCCAATTAAAATCAGCACAACCAGTGTGGGATGTATTAATAGATAAAGAACAACTCACTTATCTTGAAGACCATCGCATTCAAGGAGTTGCAGTCTACCCAGGAGCAGCTTATGTGGAAATGGCTTTGGCTGCGGCAATACAAACTTTTGGTAACGAGCCTTATGTTTTAGAAGAAATAGAGTTTCTACAAGCACTGCCTTTACCTGATAATCAGACACACTCGCTGCAACTGATCCTCGATTCCAGTCAAACAACTTTTGATATTTACGGCAAAACCAAAGACACTGAAGATTCTTGGACAAGATATGCCACAGGAAAGTTCAGCCGGACTTCACATCATTTCCTGCCAAATTTGGTTGTGCTGGATGAGTACAAAAGCCTTTGTTCAAAAGAAATTAATCCTCAAGATTGCTATCAGCAATTTCAAGAAATGGGATTAGAATATGGCCCAAGTTTTCAAGGAATAGAGCAGCTTTTTTGTGGTGAAAAACAATCACTAGCCAAGATAAAAGTTCATCCTGAGCTACTGACAGAAGTTGAAGATTATCAGCTACATCCAGCGATTCTTGATGCCTGTTTTCAGGCTCTCTTAGGCGCTTTGTTCTTAGATGATAAAACAGACAAAGTTTATCTACCGATTGAAATTAGCCGATTTCAAGTTTATGCTCGCCCTGGGGTTCAACTTTGGAGCTACACTCAGATAGTTGAGCAAACCGCCACCAGTTTTAAGGGAGATATTCGACTGCTGGATGATGCGGGAAAAGTGTTAGTAGAAATTCAAGGATTTCGCTGCCAGTCTTTAGAAAGAAGGCAACAGGTCACTCCAGCAAAAATTGATAATTGTCTTCATGAATACCAATGGCAATTAAAGCTGCGTCCAGATCAAGAGTTAGTTGATTTGCAACTTGATTATTTGCCCTCTCCAAGAAAAATTGCCGAACTTGTCCAACCAGAAGCAGATCGATTGAGTAAATATCTGAGAATTGCTGATTATTACTCTGTAGTAGAGCCGAAGTTGGATGTTTTGTGTACAGCTTATATTCTCGAAGCCTTAGAACAACTCGGTTGGCAGCCTCAATTACACCAGCAGGTTGATGTGGAAACTCTTACAGAAAAGTTAGGAGTGGCTGATCAACACAAACGTCTTTTAGGTCGAATACTGGAAATATTACAAGAAGATGGTGTTTTGAGTCAGGTAAACAACCAATGGTCAGTGCGTCAAATACTAGAACTAAAACAGTCAGATCAAATTTGGCAAGAGCTGATAACTCAGCATCCTAGCTATTTAGCAGAACTGACAATGCTGGGGCGCTGTGGGCAACACTTAGCAAGCGTTCTACGGGGTGATGTTGATCCTTTAGGGCTGATTTTCCCAGAAGGATCTTTGACAACATCTGAGCATTTATACCAAGACTCCCCCAGTACTCGCATCTATAACCTGCTGGTGCAAAATGCGATCGCTACATTAGTCTCCAGTTTACCCAAAGAGAGAACAATACGGATTTTAGAGATTGGTGCAGGCACAGGTTCTCTAGCTTCTTATCTCCTTCCCATACTTCCCAGTAACCGCTCACAATATGTTTTTACTGATGTCTCTCAAGTCTTTACTGTTCAGGCTCAGCAGAAGTTTCAGGAATATCCGTTTGTAGAATATCAACTATTAGATATTGAAAAAGACCCCATAGCTCAAGGATTTTTGCCGTATTCGTTTGATTTAATTCTGGCTTCAGATGCACTGCACGCAACAACTGATTTGCGTCAAACATTAGAGAATGTCAAACAGCTTTTGGCATCCCAAGGCTTGCTAGTGTTGTTGGAGTTGACTAAGCCACCACGCTGGCACGACTTAGTATTTGGGTTACTCAAAGGCTGGTGGTTATTTTCTGATTTGGAATTACGACCATCACATCCGCTGCTTAGTTTCAAAAAATGGCACAATTTGCTCCAAGAAGTTGGGTTTGCAGAAATTGCTGGAATTAGAGATACAGAGGCAAATGAGGAATCTCTGCACACTGTGATTTTAGCTACTGCTCCTAATATTAATATTGAACAAGAATCTGCTTCGAGGCTCAAAAATTCTTATCAACCAGATAAACAAGAAACTTGGTTGATTTTCGCAGACAACTTTGGCGTTAGTCAGCAGCTAGCAAACTTGCTGAAACAAGATTCCAAAAACCCTATTTTCATCTCGCCCGGAACAACTTTTTCTCAGCTTGATGACAATCACTTCCAAATCAGAACGGAACATTTGGAAGATATACAGCAAGTTCTGGAAACAGTTAACACCGCTCAATCTCCTTGTCGTGGTATAGTCCATCTTTGGAGCATAAATACACCTCCCATAGAAGAGACTACAATTTCTTCCCTAGAATCAACCCAGACAGTAGGCGTTTTGAGCGCACTGAACTTGGTTCAAGCATTGGAGAAAGTTACTTGGAATGATTCACCGTGTCTATTTTTAGTAACTCGTGGACTTCAAAGCGTGGGAGAGTCAGTTAAATCTCTCTCAATTGCTCAGTCTTCCTTGTGGGGCTTAGGTCGAGTGATCGTCAATGAACATCCAGATTTGCGTTGCACGATGGTTGATCTCAGTTCCACCACCTCTGCATCAGAAATTCAATCTCTGTTTGACGAGTTATGCTTAGATGACCGAGAAGATGAAATCGCCCTGCGGGGTAAAGCACGTTATGTTAATCGATTGGTGCGGATATCATCTACAAACGCTCTAACAGAGGCTAATCAAGCTTTTCGTTTAGAAATTACCACACCTGGAATTTTAGATAACCTGATTCTGCGAGCAACTACGCGCCAAAAACCTGGGCCCAAAGAGGTGGAAATTCAAGTTTATGCTACGGGTCTTAACTTTAAAGACGTAGCTAAGGCAATGGATTTGTTGGCTGATGTGAATTTAGAGAATAATTTTTCAGGACAAGCTATTGGTCTGGAATGTGCTGGAATTATTACTGCAATTGGCTCTGAAATTGAAGAATTTCAAATAGGAGATGAAGTTGTTGCTGTTGCCCCTAACAGCTTTGCCAATTATGTCACTACAGATGCTTGTTTAGTGGTACATAAGCCAGCGTCTTTGAGTTTTGAGGAAGCGGCCACAATTCCTTTAGTTTTCCTCACTGCTTACTACGCCTTGCATTATTTGGGTCGAATCCGTAAGGGAGAACGAGTTCTGATCCATGCTGGTGCTGGCGGCGTGGGTATTGCTGCCATCCAAATTGCCCTTGCAGCTGGCGCAGAAATCTTTGCAACAGCTGGTAGTTCGCAAAAACGTGAGTTTTTGAGGAACTTGGGTGTGAAGCATGTTATGGACTCGCGATCGCTTGCCTTTGCTGATCAAATAATGCAGATTACAAATGGTAAAGGTGTAGATATTGTCCTTAACTCTTTGGCAGGAGAAGCTATTCCTAAGAGTCTGTCAGTTCTAGGAGCCTATGGACGTTTTATAGAAATAGGCAAGCGTGATATTGACAGCAATAGCAAGTTAGGCTTACGACCTTTTCAAAAGAATTTGTCGTTCTTTGCTCTGGATTTTGATCGCTTTGCATCTGAACGTCCAGATTATTGCCGTTCTTTGTTACGCGAATTGATGCAACATTTTCATGATGGCAGCTTTCACCCACTTCCTCATCGCGTATTTCCCATCTCGCGTGTAGTTAGTGCTTTCCGCTACATGGCACAAGCTAAACACATCGGCAAAATAGTCGTAGATTTGCGAGATCCCAAGGTGAAGGTGGCTCCTTTATCTGAGGAAACAATCACGTTTGGCAGTGATGCAACTTACCTGCTCACTGGTGGACTCGGAGGTTTTGGTTTAGCAGTGGCTCAGTGGTTAGTGGAACGCGGGGCGCGACACTTAGTACTGATGGGACGCAGCAATGTGCTTTCAACAGCAGCCTCAACAGCCATAGAAGCCATGAAAAAGTTCGGTGCTGAAGTTGTGGTTGCTCAAGCAGACGTAACTCAACCACAGCAAGTTGAAACTGTTCTCGCTGACATTAGTGAATCTATGCCACCGTTGCGAGGTATTATTCACGGTGCTATGGTTCTTGACGATGCTCTTGTGCTGCAACTTAATTCAGAGCGTATGCAGAAAGTTATGGCACCCAAAATGCTTGGAGCCTGGAATTTGCATACTCAGACATTAAATACACCGTTGGATTTCTTCTTGCTGTTCTCCTCTTTCACTTCACTCGTAGGAAATCCAGGTCAAGGAAATTATGTAGCTGCTAGTAGTTTTATTGATGCCCTGGCTCATCACCGCCATGCGATCGGTCTGCCAGCCCTAACCATCAATTGGGGATTTATTGCTGATGTTGGTTATGTTGCCCGCAACGCTGACGTAGCTGAACATCTCAAGCGCATGGGAAATCAACCTTTGCCACTGCGGCAAGTGCTGAAGAAAATGGGAGAGTTACTACTTCAACCAGACGTTGCTCAGGCGGCGATAGTGGATATAGATTGGCATCGGTGGTGCCAAGTTCACTTCTCTGGTGCTGGTGGTTCGCCACGGTTTTCTTACCTGAATAAGGCAGCAGCAACAGAACAGATAGATGCTGAGGATAGTGAAGAAAATTCTAGTTACGGCGATTTATTATCGGTAACGCCAGCAGAGCGAGAGCAATTTTTAGTGTCTCGCATTAGAGAACAAGTAGCAAAAATAATGGGAATTGCTTTAGCCAAACTGGACATTACGCGATCGCTACTGCAAGTAGGGCTTGATTCTCTAATGGCAGTTGAACTAAGCAATCGATTCAAAAGCGAGATGGGAGTGAACATACCCACAATGAAAATTATGCAAGGTTTGAGCATTTCCCAGCTAGCAGAAATTTCCCTTGAGCAATTAGCTTTAGCGAGTATAAAGCTATCAGAATCACCATCGACAGAAGAATCTAATGAAGATATGGAGGAAATTACCCTATGAACTTAAATCAATTAATAGCGGAACTTTCGGTTGCAGGTATAAAGTTAACTGCTGATGGTGATCAATTACGTGTTCGTGCTGCCAAGGGAGTGCTGACACCACAGATACGTGACTCAATAGCTAAACAAAAGACAGAATTGTTGAAGCTACTGCGAGATGAGAATAAAGGCACAAGTGATACAAATCTGCCACTTGTTAAAGTTTCACGAGAGCAAAATTTACCTCTGTCTTTCCCTCAGCAACAAATGTGGTTCTTTGATCAGTTGCAGCCAAATAATCCTTTTTACAACTTACAACTATGTTTGGCACTTCATGGTTCTGTTAACACCGTTGCTCTATTGCAAAGCGTAAACGAAATTATCCGACGCCACGAAGTTTTAAGAACTACTTTCACCCAAGTTGATGGAAGATCGGTTCAGATTATCGCTTCAAAGTTGAATATAACTATGCCAGTGGTCGATCTGCGGCATCTTCCTGATGGTGAACGAAAGATTGAAGCCCAACGAATAAGCACAAAAGAAGCTCAACACTGCTTTGATTTAGCTACTGTCCCTTTATTGCGTGTTCTTCTGATACATTTAGAAGCAGCTGAATATCTCTTGGTGGTAACGACACATCATATTATTTTTGATGGTTGGTCAATGGGCGTTTTTATTCGGGAGTTAGCAGCGAACTATCAAGCCTTTTGTACAAACAAACCATCACCATTACCTGAGTTACCTGTTCAGTATGCCGACTTTGCCTCTTGGCAGCGTCAATGGTTGCAGAAAGAGACGGAAAAAACACTATTAACCTACTGGAAACAACAACTCCAAGGCGCTCCACCTTTATTAAAACTGCCTTTAGACCATCCACGACCACCAGCTCAAAGCTTTCGGGGCGCTAAACAATTTATAGAACTACCTAAAAGCTTAAGTGAAGCACTCAAGAACTTGAGTCAGCAGCAAGGAGTCAGTTTGTTTATGACTCTCTTGACAGCCTTTAAGGTTTTGTTGTGTTGCTACACGAGTCAACAAGATATTGTCGTAGGGTCTGCCATTGCCAACCGCAACCAAACTGAGGTTGAAGGATTGATTGGGTTTTTCGCTAATGCTTTGGTGCTGCGGACTGACCTGTCAGGTAATCCTACGTTTCGAGAGTTATTGCTGCGAGTGCAAAAAGTCGCTTTAGAGGCTTATGCTCACCAGGATTTACCTTTTGAGCGGTTGGTGAAAGAACTAGAACCAGAACGTTCTTTAAGCTATAACCCGTTGTACCAAGTGATATTTGCCCTACAGAATAAACCAGACACATTAGCCGTCTCGAATCTAACGTTTAATTTTGTGGAAGCATTTAATGAACAAGCAACAAGATTAGATTTAGAGTGTCACCTATGCGAAACTCCAGAGGGCATTCGTGGTTTTTTAATATACAGCACTGATTTATTTGAGCAGGCAACAATTACTCGTATGGCAGGACATTTTCAAACTCTGCTGTCAGGAATTGTTGCTAATCCCCATCAAAAGTTATCACAATTACCGCTGTTTAGTGCAGCCCAACGACACCAGATGCTTGTGGAGTGGAATAAGACTCCAGCAGATGATCCTCAACATTTGTGTATACATCAGCTAATTGAAGCGCAGTCTTTGAAGACACCGGATGCTGTAGCAGTTGTGTTTGAAGATAAACAATTGACTTACTCACAATTGAACAGCAAAGCCAACAAAATAGGACATTATCTACAAACCCTTGGAGTAAGTCCAGAGAAAATAGTAGGCATTTACGTAGAACGCTCTTTGGAGATGGTAATAGGGATATTAGGCATTCTCAAAGCTGGTGCAGCTTATTTGCCTTTAGACTCTAATGATACTCCTGAGCGATTACAAATGATGTTGGCAGAAACTCAGCCATTAGTGTTATTAAGCCAACAGCTTTTAATTGAGCGTCTGCCAAATCAACAAGCGCAAGTAATTTGTTTAGATTCAGATTGGCAAGTAATTACACAGCACAGTGATGAAAACCTTGAAAGCAAAGTAACATCTGAAAACCTTGCTTACATTATTTACTCTTCAAAATGTGGGGTTTTAGTTGAGCATTGTGGGGTTATTGAACGTCTGGATTGGTTGCAAAAAACTTTTGTCTTGTCTGAGTCTGATGCCTTGTTGCATAAAGCTCCGTTAACTCAGGATACAGCAGTCTGGGAAATCTTTTGGTCGTTAATTCATGGAGGGCGGTTAGTAATTGCAGCGACTCAAGGTGAAGACAACCCTGAATATTTGCAGCGTGTGATTGCTGAACAAAAAATCAGCCTTATCCACTTTGTACCTTATGTGCTGTTTGCTTTTGTTGAATCTTTATCACAAGATGCAGCACCTTCATTGAGTTCTTTACGTTCTGTGTTGTGTAGTGGAGAACCATTACACAATCAGGTAATAGAAACATTCTTCCAGCATTTTAGGTGTGAATTATACAATTTGTGCAGTCTTCCCGAAGCGGCTACGGAATTAACTGCACAAGTTTACAACTATACGCATACTTCAAATAAATTGTTGATTAATTATGTCAAAAATAACCTCTCAATGTATGTGTTGAATAAATATATGCAACTAGTTCCCATAGGAGTAACTGGTGAAATATATGTTTCCGCAAAGAAACTATTCCGTGGATATTTAAATCATCGAGAAGAGATAGTCCAACGCTTTGTTAATCATCCTTTTTATGAAGAACTTAATAATGGACAACTGCTCAAAACAGGATATTTAGGTCGTTATCTCAATGATGGCAAGCTAGAGATTTTAGGTGCTAGCGATCGCCAAGTTTGGATTAATAATTTCCGCATCGATTTAAATGAGGTGGAAACAACAATATTGCAGAATATTTCTGTCAATGATTGTGTAGTACTAGCGAGGAGTACAGAAACCTTTAGGCAAGAGTTAGTGGCTTATGTGGTTTTGTCAGGGCCTTTTTCACCAGAACAGTTACAACTTCAACTGCAAGCTGTTTTACCTTTTGACTCGCAGTTATGTACATTTATCCCAGTTACTAAGTTACCACTCACAGCTACAGGGCAACTAGATGAACAAGCCCTAACTTCCTTGGAAGTGATTGATTCTAATTTAATACAGCGATGGGAAAAGTCACTGCGATCGCTACACGAAGTTAAGGAAGTAGCGGTAGCAGTACACAAGCAAATTGAATTTCTACCCCCACTGCATTTGTCAGATATTCTTCCTGAGAGTAAAACTATTTCTTTACGTCAGGTAAATCAGTCGTCAGCAAAATCAAGCTCAACTACTGTGCAGGACAGACCAGTAGTCAAGCAATTAGCTATCAGTGATGGTGGAGCATTACAATTGCCACCTGATGCTGCAAGCACTTTACCAGAAGCACTGAAACGAGCTGCTTTGCAAGCGCCAGATAAAGGTATTGTCTACCTAAAAACAGACGGTTCAGAAATTTTTCGCTCTTATCAAGCTTTGTTGGAAGAGTCAGAAAAAATTCTAGCTGGGTTGAGGCGCTTGGGTTTAAAGGCAAAAGATCAAGTAATCTTGCAACTAAATTGCAATGAAGATTTTATTTCTGCCTTTTGGGGATGTATTTTGGGAGGATTTATCCCAGTACCAATATCAGTTCCTACTTCTTATGAAGAAGATCACAGTACTTTCAATAAACTACATAATACATGGCAAATGCTGGGGAAACCCATAGTAGTGACTAGCAAACAGCTTATTGCATCAGTCCGTTCGCGAGCGCAACTTCTGAATTTAGAGAATTTTCAAGTAGAAACAATTGATGAGTTGCGTTGTTGTGAACCGGATCAAAATTGGCATATTAGTCAGCCAGAAGATGTCACACTTTTGATGCTGACCTCCGGCAGTACTGGTATGCCTAAAGGCGTGATGTTGAGCCATTACAATTTGCTAAGTAGAACAGCAGGCTCGATTCAAATGAACGGTTTTTCCAGTTCTGATGTGACTTTAAACTGGATGTCTTTGGATCACGTTGCTGGCATTATATATTTTCATATCCGAGATGTTTATTTAGGTTGTCAACAAATTCAGGTTCCCACCCAACTAATTTTACAAGAACCTTTAAAGTGGCTGGATTGGATTGAGCAATATGGAGTTACCATCACCTTTGCTCCCAACTTCGCTTTTGGACTGGTCAATAATCATGCCTCAGAAATTAAGCTACGGCGTTGGGATTTATCTTGTTTAAAATTTGTTTTAAATGGTGCTGAATCTGTTGTTGCAAAAACAGCGAGGCGTTTCCTTGAAATACTAGCTCCTCATGGGCTAAGTGCTACTTCCATACATCCTGCTTGGGGTATGGCTGAAGTGTCTTCTGGTGTCACTTACTCAAATCACTTTTCGCTGTTATCAACAAATGATGATGATTCATTTGTTAATGTGGGAAAACCAATTCCAGGAGTTTCCTTGCGGATAGTTGATAGTCACAACCAAATCGTTTATGAAGATACAATTGGTTCGTTACAAGTACGTGGTAGCACGGTGATGCTGGGGTATTATAATAACGATGAATTAAACCGAGAAGTTTTTACAGAAGATGGTTGGTTCAAAACTGGAGATTTAGCATTTATACATCAGGGATACCTGACAATTACCGGGCGTGAGAAAGATGTTATTATCATCAACGGTCAAAATTATTACAGTCATGAAATCGAAGCAGCTGTCGAAGAACTTTCTGGTGTAGAGGTATCATTTACCGCAGCCGTTGGTGTCCGGGATGCATTTGATAACACTGATAAATTAGCAATCTTTTTCAGTTCTGCAATTGGTGATGAAGCAGAAGTTGTCAATCTGACTCAGGAAATTCGCAACCAAGTTGTTCAAAAGATTGGCATTAATCCAAGTTATCTGATTCCCGTTGAAAAACAGATTATTCCTAAAACTGCGATCGGAAAAATTCAACGTTCCCAACTCAAACAACGCTTTGAAGCAGACGAATTTAAAGACATTCTCAAACGACTTGACATCTTAAGTGGCAATGCCAATACACTACCAGATTGGTTCTACAGCAAAATCTGGCGACCGAAGGAAGTAGTGTCTTCGCAACGTCTGTTAAGGGTAGGGCAATCTCTGGTTTTCCTGGATTCCTTGGGTCTGAGTACTTACTTGTGTACAGAACTCAGCCAGTTAAATCCCGACTGTGTACGTGTAGAAGCAGGGGCAGATTTTGCCAAGCTCAACTCTAACTACTACCGCATTAATCCTAAAGAACCCAGCCACTATTTGCAACTGCTAAAGTCCCTGTTAAAAGATGGCTTGCAAATTGATTTGATTTTGCACTTGTGGGCTTATGATAATTATGCAGGAGAGATATCTAGCTTAGATCAACTAGAGCAAGCTCAGTATCAAGGAACTTACAGCTTACTGTTTTTGATTCAAGCTCTAGCACAGGTGCAAAAAGATATTCCAACTCAGTTGTATGTCATTGCTAGTCATACACAGGCTACTTCCCCAAGTGACAAAATAGCCTACGAAAAAACGCCTGTTTTAGGCTTAATTAAAACGATTTCCCAGGAAAACCCCTGGTTGAAATGCCGTCATATCGATTTACCCATTGATTTAGTTGAAGTGAATGCAACTCGTATTTTGCAAGAGATGCGAGTAATGCAAAGCGAGAAAGAAGTAGCTTACCGTAATGGACACCGTTTAATTCCTCGTCTTAGTAAAATTAACCTCAGTCAGGAGAAAAAGCAGGAAATTCCTTTAAAACAGGGCGGGATGTATCTCTTAACTGGAGGTTTAGGTGGTATTGGCGTTGAAATTGCTAAATATCTGCTCACACATTATCAAGTCCGTTTGTTGTTAGTGGGTAGGACAGCCATACCCCAAAGAAATCTGTGGGAAACTCATTTGCAAAAGACAGACGATAGCATATCTCAAAGCATCAGAACTCTGTTAACGTTGGAGCAGCTTGAAGGAGACATTCTTTATCAAGCTGTTGATGTCTGTGATTTTGCACAGTTGCAACAAGTAGTTGAGCAAGCCAAATCTCACTGGAAATGTGAATTAGATGGAGTGATTCATCTTGCAGGCATTTTTCATGCACGCTTGCTGTTAGAAGAAACTTATGATGAATTTGCAGCAGTACTTCGCCCCAAGGTGCTGGGAACATGGGCGCTACACCAAATTGTTAAACAACGACCTGATCGCATTTTCATTTCTTTTTCTTCAGTAAACGGCTTTTTTGGAGGTACTACTGTTGGTGCTTATGCTGCTGCTAATAATTTCTTAGACTCTTTTTCTTACTATCAGCGACATCAAAACTCTTTACATAGCTACTGTTTTGCCTGGAGTGGTTGGGATGAAGTAGGAATGAGCCGTAATAACAAAAACAAGGAATTATCTCATGCTCGCGGTTATAGTACCCTAACAATCGAACAGGGGTTGTATTCTTTACTTGCAGGTTTACATCATAATCAAGCACATTTGTTTGTAGGGTTAGATGGCAGTAATCAGTATATACGCGAATATACGGAAGATACAAGTTTTAGAATACAAAAACTGCTGGGATATTACACGAGTAAAGTTGAGTCTACAGCGATCGCTAAGTTGGAAGAATTAGTAGTTTGCGATCGCTTCCAAACCCAAAGTGATTGTCAGTTTTTACAGCTCCCAGAAATGCCATTGACGGCTGATGGAAAAATAGACTACTCTAACCTGCCAGTACCAACTTGGGCATCTTCAAGACGTAACAAAGACTTTGTAGTAGCCCGTGATGCTTTAGAAACTCAGTTGGCTCAAATATGGGAAAAACTCTTAGATGTTCGTCCCATCGGAATTACAGACAATTTCTTTAGCCTTGGTGGAAATTCCATATTGGTTTTACGCTTAACAGCTGAAATTCATAAGTCCTTTGACAAAGAGATTGCAGTATCTACTATCTTTCAGGAAGCGACTATTGAACATTTAGCGGATATTTTACGTCAAGAGTCTAATTTCTTACCTAAATCTCCCCTCGTACCAATTCAACCACTCGGTTCAAATCCCCCCTTCTTCTGTGTATATCCGGCTAGTGGCAATATTCTTTCCTACCTAGATTTGGCATCTTATTTAGGTTCAAATCAACCCTTTTATGGTTTAGAACCACTTGGACTTGATAAAGAACTAACTCTCTACTACGGAATCGAAAATTTGGCAACCCATTACATCAAAGCGTTGCGCGTTGTTCAACCGCAAGGGCCGTACTATATAGGAGGCTGGTGCTTGGGAGGAATTGTAGCTTTAGAAATGGCCCAGCAGATGCAAAAGCAAGGTCTAGAGGTAGCTTTACTTGCTATGTTAGATTCCCCAATGGCAATTCCAGTGGATAAAACTGTGGATGACGACTTGAATGCTAAAGCATTTATACGCCTTGCGAAATACATAGAAATTTTTCACCAGCAGAAATTAGCAGTTTCCTACGAAGAACTTCAAAAGTTGGAACTACAAGAACAGGTCAGCTATATGGTGGAAAAGATTAAACAGAGCAACTTCTGGTTAGCTGAAATGAAAGTTGAGCAGATTCACGATATTTTGGATATTTCTAAGAATAGTATTCAGTCATTCCGCAGTTATATTCCACAAATTTACCCAGATAAAATTACTTTCTTTCGTGCTAGTGAGATGCTTCCAGAAGATTTCCGAGATACTGAATTAGATCGGGATGATATGGCTGCTGGCTGGGAGAAAATTTCTTTGAAACCAATAGAAATCATTGATGTTCCCGGCAATCATTTAACCATGTTCAACAAACCTCACGTTCAAGTTTTAGCAGAACAGTTAAGCAACTTTATTAGAGGTTGTGGTAGTAATCGGTAAACCTAAACTTTCATTAAATTTATCCTTGAGGATTTGTACTTTTAGTGTCACAGTAAGTTAAGCTTATCTCAATGGTTTACTTGCTATTTGAGTGTTTTTGCCAAAAGTGGATGCTCCCATAATTGTTTGATTTCCACCGCGTTGTACTAGCTTAACTGACTACGAAACTTACTAATACTAATAGTTAATAACACAACAGCAAAGGCGACTAAAGCCAAAACATTCATCCACAGTACATCTAAGCCAACACCTTTGAGCAAAATACCTCGAACGATCGCAATGTAATGACGGAGGGGATTGAGTAAGGATAGGGCTTGAAATAAAGGTGGCATGGCTTCAATAGGTGCGATCGCTCCAGAAGTTTGTACCATTGGTAAATTAATAAAGAAAGATGTCAAAACTACCTGTTGTTGGGAACTACTCACAGTCGCCAACATAATACCCAGGCTAATCCCGACAAATACATACATACTTGAGAGGGTGAGAAATAGCAGAAAATTACCTCGAAATGGTACATGAAATATTACTGTTGCTAAAGTGGTAGCTAATAAAACATCTCCCATTAATAAAAATGCTAAAGGAACAATTTTCGATAGTAATATTTGCCAGTTAGCAGCCGGAGTCATTAGTAATTGTTCTAAAGTACCCGTATCTTTTTCCCGGACAACAGTAATTGCTGATACTAATGTCCCAATTAATGTTAAAACTAAACCCATAACTCCTGGTACAAAAAACCAACTACTCGTCAGTCCAGGATTATAAAGAAATACAACTTCAGGTGAAACTGGAGGATTTACTTTACCTTGGGTTAATTGTAGATTATATTGTTGGATAATTTGATTCATATAATTTCCTGCAATCCCGGCTGTATTAGCATTTACAGCATCAATAAATACTTGAATATCTGCTGATTTTTGTGCCAGTTGACGCGGAAAATCGGGAGGAATTACTACCCCAACATCTAGCTTTCCTTCTTCTACCTGACGACTCAATGCTTTTTCACTGCTTGGTACAGATTCTAAAGTGAAAATTCGATTTGATGTCATGGCTGAAACTAACTCCCGACTAGCACTGACGTTGGCATAGTCAATGACACCTAATCGCAAGTTATGAACGTCGGGATTAAGGATAAATCCATAGAGTAATAATTGAACTGTTGGCGGGACAATTAACAGAACAATTAATTGCTTGTTGCGAAGAATTTGATTGATTTCTTTCCGCACTAATGCCCAAAATGGACTATCAAATAATCGCTGAATAAATTTCATAAAATTCCTTTTTATCAAACCATAGAGAACACAAAGAGATTAATTTGGTAATTGCATTCGACTTAAAACTCGGCGTGATACGTTGAAAAATACTAATCCCAAAGCTGCAAGCATGAGTAAATCAAACCAAACTCCGGCAAATCCTGTACCACGCACGAAGGCGTCACGAGTGATATCGATGTAATAACGCGCCGGAATTATGTTAGGTAGTAGTGATAAAGGGAAAGGAATATTGTTGAGGGGATAAATAAAACCTGAGAGTAATAATGATGTGATAAACCCTACAAGGGAAACGCCTTGTACAGCAGCATTTTGGTTACTACTGCGGACTCCTAAAAGCAATCCGAAAAAAACGCTATCTGTCAGAAATAGTAACGTACCAAGTAGTAATGTTATGGGATTACCAACTATGCCAACTTGGAAAATAATTGAGCCTAATACCATAACTACTAATGCCTCCACGATGCCAATTAATAGGTATGCTAATCCTTTACCAAGTAATAGTTCAGTGGCACTAATGCTAGAAGCATAGACTTGTAAAATTGTTCCTTTTTCTTTTTCCCGTACCATTGCGATCGCTGAGAGCAATGAAGGAAAAATCCATAGCACAACTCCGTAAGTTCCTGGCACAATATACAGCGATTCTAATCTGCCAGGATTAAACCATAGTCGCATTCTTGCTGTAATACTACTAGTCGCAGGTAGCAGTCCATGCTCTTGCATAAAAAAGTTTGTCACTCTTTGAATACTATTTTTAATTACACGGGCATTGTTAACATCAGTGGCATCGATTAACACTTGCACATTTGTACTTCTACCTGCTTGAATATCACGGCTAAATTCTGGCGGAATAATCACTGCGGTTTTAGCAATTCCTTTATCTATTGCATCGCGTATGGGATTGCCACCAGACCATTGTTTAGGCACAAATTGATTGGTGGCATACAGTCTTTCAATATAGCTGCTACTTAAGTTTGTGCGGTTAAAATCTTGCACAATTAAGGGAATATCTTTACTTTCTAACCTAATGGCAAAACCAAAAATTACTAAGGTAATGAATGGCAATAAAAAGGCTAGTGCCAACGTCAGGCGATCGCGGCGAAATTGGGCTATTTCTTTTACACATTGAGCAATAATTCGTTTCATATATATTGGGTACTGGATATTGGGTACTGGGGATTGGGAATTGAGCAATTAAATTTTGGATTGCAATTCAATCTAAAATCCAAAATCTAAAATTCCTACTCCTCTTTTATCCTTGCGATCGCTGTACTATACCAATAAAAGCATCTTCTAAAGAAAAAGGAATGGGGCGTAAAGAATTGATGGTAATTTGATTAGCTTCTAAAAGTTGAGTTAGTTGATTTATTTCCTGTTCGGGATGATCGAGAACAATGTGTAAACTATCAGCGAAAATCGAGACGCGCCAAGACTCAAAGTTTTGTTTGAGTATTTTGGAAGCTACTTGGTTTTGATTGACAATAATTTCTATTAATTGTCCCGGTTGCGAGGCTTTGACAGAACTGGGTGAACCTTCGGCGACGGTTTCTCCTGCAACCATAAAACTCATGCGGTTGCACTGTTCAGCTTCTTCTAGATAGTGCGTTGTCACTAAAATAGCTGTACCATTGCGGGCGAAGTCATTAATCAGCTTCCAAAACTGGCGACGCGCCAAGGGATCTACCCCCGATGTTGGTTCGTCTAAAAATAAAATATCTGGTTCGTGCATCACGCAAGCACCGAAAGCAACTCGCTGTTTCCAACCACCTGGTAGCTGTCCAGTAATCATATTTGCTTGTCCTTCTAAACCACAGGTAGCAATTACCCAATCAATTTTTTCCCGTCGGAGTTTGCGAGGTACGCCGTAGACTCCGCTATAAAATTCGAGATTTTGCAGAATAGTTAAATCGTCGTAAAGGGTGAATTTTTGACTCATGTAACCAATACGTCGCCGTAAGTCTGCACTCCGCAGATTTCCGGTTTCACCACCCAAGGAAATTTCACCGCCACTTGCTGCTAGTAATCCACACAGCATCTTAATGGTGGTAGTTTTGCCAGCACCATTAGCACCTAACAACCCAAAGATTTCCCCGTAGCGCACTTCGACGTTGACATCTTTAACGGCTTGAAACTTGCCAAAAACACGGCTGAGATTGTGAGCATATATCGCTAGCGCTGAGTCCTGAGTATTAAATACTCCGTCTGCTCCCCTGCTCCTCTGCTCCCCTGCTCCCCTCTTCCGAAAACGAGGAAAGGGGTAAAATTGCGGCGCTGAACCTTGTTGTCGCAGGCGCGTGACAAAGACGTTTTCTAATGTGGGTTCGCCATGCTCGATACTGGGAGAAGGTAACTGATGTTGTTGCAGCAGCTCACGGACTTGGATTTCGCCGGAATTTATATCTTCAACTAGGACATCCAAGCGATCGCCAAAAGTTTGCACATCTACTATATTTGTCTGGTCAGTCTGAGATAATATCTCTTCTGTAGCTTGTAGATTTGCTGTTCGCAATTCCAAGCGATGCAAGCCTAAGTTAGCCCGTAATTCTTTGGGTGTGCCAATTTCATGAATTTGCCCACTGTACATCAAAGCCACGCGGTGACAGCGTTCAGCTTCGTCTAAGTATGGTGTCGCAACTACAATTGTCATCCCCTCGGCTGACAATTCTCCTAGCACATCCCAAAATTCACGTCGGGAAACTGGATCAACGCCCGTAGTAGGTTCATCTAGTAACAATACTTCTGGTTGAGAAACCAAAGCACAACACAACGCCAGCTTTTGTTTCATCCCACCAGAAAGTTGTCCCACTAAGCGATCGCCAAATCGCTCTAAATTCATTAATTTTAAATATTTATTGCGGCGTTCCCTTAATAAATCATCTGCTACTTGCCGCAAACCTGCTGCATAACGCAAGTTTTGATCAATACTCAAATCCAAATACAGCGAAAACTGTTGAGTGAGATAACCTGTAATTAATCGGGCATCTCGTGCAGGTTGATTAAATATTTGCACCTCCCCCGCCGTTGCTTCCATCACACCGCCCAAAATGTGAAAAGTGCTAGTTTTCCCCGCACCATCAGGGCCGATTAATCCAAACATTTCACCTTTCTGGACGCTGAAATCAATTCCTCGCACAGCAGCTAAGTTTCCATAGTGCTTATGCAAACCGCGAACTTCAATTGCTGTGGTTGGCAGGCTAGATGATGGTGGTAAGTTTGCAGGGAAAGTAGTAATTTGCTGTTTCATTCCTTTCTACCCCCTAGCTTGAAAAGTGGTGTAATGGTCTCAGAGCATGGAGTGTACACGAAGATACCTTTTTCATAATTGGTAATGAAATTTTTTAATCGGAACTATCTTAAAAGTGCTAAATAAATATTTCCCCCCCTGCTCCCTTACCTTTATAATTTGCTTGCTGTAAAGGAACACCACGAACACCACGAACTCCCCCTGCTCTCTTACCTGCCTCCTGCCTTAAAACTAATTTCGGCATCTGCTGGCATCCCCATTTTGGCGCAGGGTAAATCTGAGCTAGTATAAGGCTTTTCGGGGTTAAAGCAGCTATCAGGGTTTTGAACTTTGATCCGAATTCCTACTACTTGTCTGACTCTATCTTTTTGAAAGTAAATATTTTCTGGTGTAAATGAAGCTTGCGGATCGATCGCAATCACTTTACCTTCTAATGGTTTGTCCGGTGCAGAATCAATGAAGATTTTCGTTGTTTGTCCTAGACGCACTTTGCCAATATCACCTTCGGGAATAAAACCTCTAAAATACACTGTTTTGGGGTCAACAATTGTCAAAATATTAGTTTGACTGCTAACTATTGCACCTGGTTCAACACTCCGGGCTGTAACTACTCCATCTAAAGGACTAACTACATTTACATCTTTTTTGGAGTCTGCAATCTGGGTGAGGATTTGCTGATTTGATGCTTGGGCATCTTTAACTTTGGCACGGGCAGAGTTGACTTTTGCCTGTGCAGATTTAAGTTGAGCATAGCTTTGCTGCTGCTTTCTGACTAATGCTGTTAACTGGGCATTGCGAATGTCAGGATTGAAACCTGTAGTTTTAACTTGAGTTAACGCCCCTGATGTAGCCTGTAATTGTTGGCGTTCGGCATTAACTGCTGCAACTCGTGCTTCTAGGGTTGCTATTGCTGTATCTAGGGTAGTTTGTGCTTGATCGAATTGTTGTTGATTGATCGCTCCTTCTTTTACCAATTGGGCATAGCGATCGCGGTTGATTTTTGCTAAATTAACTTCTGCTGCTGCCTGTTTAACTTGCGCTTGTGCTTGCACCAATGTAGCTCTGGCTGCTGCGACATTTGCTTGTGCCTGCTCAATTCTTCCTTGGGTATCTCCTTGAGATTGCCGTAAATTCAGTTTGGCTTCGTTAATTTGGCTGTTAATTTCTTGAATTTCTCTGCTGACTCGCTCTACATCTGAAATTGCCTGCTGTTCATCATACTTAGCAGATGTCACTCTCGCTTGTGTACCAAGTAGTTGTTGTTGCAGCAATTGATCGTCTGTGTCGTCTAACTTAATTAACTCTTGCCCCTTTTTAACTGCTGCCCCTTCCCGCACGGCAATTGTCTCAATTCTTCCAGAACGCTTGATCCCAATCTCGGTTTCATAACCCTCAATCCGCCCGCTAACTTGGAGTATATTTGTTGATACTTGCGGTTGAGAGCGCCACACAGCGTAGCCAATGCCACCTACCACCACTAGCCCTATCAGTAAAAAAATGGGTTTTTTGCGGCGTTGCTGCTTCGGTACTGGGGCATCTTTAAGATTTTCCGGGGATGTCGGGATAGTCTGAGTCATAGTAGCAGCCTGGATTGTGAAAAATATTTTATATAAGAGGATTGAAAATTTTGAATTCTTTGTCATCATACTAAACTGTCTAGTATGATATAGCAAGATATACGCAAAAAAATTTACCATTCATGCCTATAAACCCTGCTTTCCAACTAGAAAATCCTTTACCTGCGATCGCTCCAAAGCAGGAGCAAATCTTACAAGGAGCTATACGGATATTTTTGAAGGAGGGTTACGCTAGAACAAGTATGGATCGTGTCAGTGCATCAGCTGGAGTATCGAAGCAAACGATATACAGTCACTTTCAAGATAAAGAAGGATTGTTTAAAGCGTTGATAGAACGGTTGACGCTTGCTTGTTTTCAAAGTATTTTTAGTATAGAAAAATTGCAGGGGGAACCAGCAATTTTGTTGCGTCAAGTTGCCGAGATTTATTTAACCAAGGTTGCTGATAATCCCGATTATTTGGCATTGTTGCGTTTGATAATCACTGAGTCACAAAACTTTCCCGAACTAGCAAAACTTTATAACCAAACCGTTGTGCAACGAGGTCGACAAATACTAAGTTACTATTTTGCATCTCATCCAGAACTAGCAATCAGCGATCCAGAGGCAATGGCTCATATTTTTTTCGGTTCGCTAGTATCCTACGTGATTGTAGAGGAAATTTTACATGGCAAAGAACTTACTTCTTTATCACGCGATCGCTTGCTAGACAGCTTAATAAATATGGTCATGAGCCAGGGTAAACGCATCTAATTTGTTTTGACAAAATGTAACTTATATGAACGCAGAAAAAGGGAAGTATTGTTAGGTTGATATCAATGTAATAGATGTATGTAAAGAAGATTTGATGTAAAATCGGTTCTGTAAGAATCAATAAAATGGGGTGAAGTGGTATTCTCAATTCATTTGAATGAGACAAAATTTAGAAATGAAGCTACCACCAAAAATCACAATTGCAGATCATTTTAACCCACATTCCGCACTTCATTTTGTAATATACATACTAGTATGAAAATTGTCCATAAGCCTTAAATAAAAATACTTAATTTTTTAGTAATTAACCCAAGTTGCTAGTTATTGATTCAGGCGATCGCTTTATGCAATAAAATCCCCTCCAGATATGAAAAACGGAGGGGAATATGTTAAACGAAATAATTACTGTCTATGCTATCATCGATGACCTTTTAAAGGCGATTAGGCATGGTGAATACTGTCGCCGAGAGATGAGTGACGCAGAAATTATTACAAATGCTATCTGTGCAGCGATGTTCTTTAATGGTAATCATAGCAAGGCTTGTAGCTATATGAAAGACCATAATTTGATATCTAATATGTTAGAAAAGTCACGATTGAACCGGAGATTACACAGTGTTTCAATGTTAATCAACGACTTGTTTCATCAAGTGGGAATGGTACTGAAGGAAATTAGTGATTCCACTGAATACCTTTTAGACTCGTTTCCAGTACCCATCTGCGACAACATCCGTATCTTTAATGTAAAAATAATCCAGTCGGAAGAGTATAGAGGTTACATCGCATCGAAAAAACGATATTTTTATGGGGTTCGAGTTCAGTTATTAACAACCAAAAATGGTATTCCTGTAGAATTTGTGTTTATGCCTGGTAGTGCCAACGATGTACGTGCTTTAAATACCCTACCTTTTGCCTCACAATCTACAGTTTTTTCTCTTTGAGGGCTGTTCTCGAATAAACTTAGTTGTCCTGTCGTTGTGTAAAAACTGTCAAACCAGTCTGTAGTTCCAAATGTTTCGTCAAGTCTTTTCTTTAAAGATTCTTTGATATTCCCATCTCTTGTCAGTAGCCTATTTATTGCAATAATCCTCGACATATAAGAACGTTAAACGGGGTAGTAGAACTACAGCTAAAA
>NZ_JABXKI010000214.1 GCF_017115095.1 Nostoc sp. NMS4
ACTTAGATAAGACAGTGAAAGCTCAACAATTTGACAAAGTAGTTGAAGCAATTCTGGCTGGAAAGTATTCCTGGGCGTGTGTTTTAATGCTGCGATTTGGTGGTTATAATCCTCTCCATTACATTCCATATCGCACATACAATCGATTGCTCAAAGAAAACTCTCAAACCGATAGGACAAAACAACAGCAAAGTGAAAATCTAAAAATGCTGAAACACGCTCATGATTCTCGCTCTGATAATAATGTCTCATCAAGCTGCTTAGGCAAAATTAAAGACGTAGCTTATCTAGAAGTAGTTAGAAAGCAAAAAGCAGAAATTCGTGGTAGTAGTTTAGATCAGAGATTGACCCAGCAAATTAACGAACATCAATCAAGCAAATCGCCATTAAAACCAGAAAATGTTCAAGACATTTCCTTGAAATCTTGTGGATTCAATTAAAAAGTATTTGGAATTAATAGATTCTGCTCTCAAATTGATTGATTATCTGAAAGCCTGTTATGCTAATTTAAAATTTATAGCATAACAGGTTTTCTATAGCAGTCATTAATTCGATAGTATTTTGCAAAAATATGGCAAAATGGCAAATATATACTAATGATATTGGTAAACTAATAACAACTACAACTTAAACAAAAATAGAGGTGATTTGGCAAGCAAGTTAATTTAAAAAATAAAATCAACGATTAGTTCTGACTATGAAATAAATCAAACTGATTACAAAAGTAGTCAGCATTTTATGGAGTAAATAACTCCTAGACCAAGACTAACAATCCAACCGTTGCTACTGGTGGTTCTTTTTCTGAGAAAGTTTGAGCAAACAGAATTTGGGGAGGTGGATTCCCCCAATCCAAATTTTACACAGCTTTCACCGACTGCAGACGGTGCGAGTAATGCTTATAAAACTTTCTATCCTGTGGTTGGTGTTGCTTTAGTTAATAAAGCAAACGCTTAACATCAATTCTAGGAACGGAAATAGAAAAGTTACGGTGAAATTTTTATCTGTGGTTGTTAGAACTAGTAGCTCATACGCTTCTCTTTCGACTTCTCTTTCGACTATTGTAATCCTAGTCCTCCCAACCTGGATTGTCTTTAGTTTCTAAACTTTCAATTTATATCGCAACTACTGGAAGTTCAAAACTTGAATAACTTCCAGTTTTTTATTTGTATATAAATAAAAATAAGCTGGGCAATTTGTCCAGCTTATTTTTTGTTGAGAATAGACATCTGGTGAAATTAATCCAGAACATCTTTTGTTTAATGGTTAATTCAAAAATGAATTAAACCTTGGCTAATTCTGGAGTAGGACTCTTACTGTTGCGAATTGCTGTAATAGCCTCAGCATAATCTTTAGCATTAAACACAGCTGAACCGGCGACGATCGCATTGGCTCCCGCTTCCAAAACTTGCCAGGTATTATTTGCCTTCAGTCCCCCATCCACTTCAATCCAGGGGTCAAGACCACGTTCATCACACATTTGGCGCAGCTTGCGGATTTTGGGTAATACACCAGGGATAAAGCTTTGACCACCAAAACCAGGGTTGACGCTCATAATTAGGACTAAATCGCACAAATCTAGAACATATTCAATTAGTTCTAGAGGGCTACCAGGATTAAGTACAACTCCAGCTTTCTTACCAAGCTCTTTAATTTGCCCCAAGGTGCGGTGCAGGTGTGGGGAAGCGTTATGCTCGCAGTGTACGGAGATAATATCAGCACCCGCCTTAGCAAATCCCTCTACATACTTTTCTGGCTCCACAATCATCAAATGGACATCCAGTGGTTTGGTTGTAATCGGACGAATCGCCTCCACAATCAGAGGGCCTATCGTAATATTAGGTACAAAACGACCGTCCATGACATCAACATGAATCCAATCCGCTCCAGCTGCATCTACGGCACGAATTTCGTCACCCAAGCGGCTAAAATCGGCTGATAGGATAGATGGAGAAATTACAATGGGCTTTTGAGATAGGTTTTGGGTCATGGCTAGTGGGTTTTTAAGCGTCCTCGTCTGTACGCATTGTAACAAAACATTGAACAAGACTCATAATTTTGATCCCGGTTTTTTGGGGAGTGGGGATCGGGGAGACAAGGGGGACAAGGGAGACAAGGGAGACAAGGGAGACAAGGTGAATAACCCATGCCTAATGCCCAATGACAAATGCCCAATGACAAATGACAAATGACAAATGACCAATGACAAATAACTAATGACTAAAAAACTAACCTGGATAATTTGGGGATTAACTGCTTCTTGTCTGAGTGCGCCAGTAATTGCTTCAGCTTTAGAATCTGCACTAGGAACTAATGGCATTGATGCTCTGAAGCTACATAAACCTCCTTATAATTTAATCGGTCGTAAGATTGCTATTGGTCAAGTGGAAATTGGCCGGCCAGGAATGTTTGGATGGGATAAGGCGGTGTCTAAAAATCGTGCCATATCTTTAGCGGCGGTTTTTTTACGCAATGGCCCAGCTAAGTCTAATACTGGTGTTGACCCCCACGCCTACAATGTCGCTGGTGTGATGGTGAGTCAAGACAAAGCTTTGCCAGGAATTGCGCCGGGAGCGCGATTGTATTCATCAGCAGTCGGTTCTACTAAAAATATGGGTCAGCCAGAAGAGTGCTTATCGGCACAACATATAGCGTTACAAAATGGTGGCGATGTCCGTGCCATTAACTTTAGCTTTGGGGAACCTCTGAGCCGCGATCCTCGCCCGGAAGCTACTTTAGACGGCAATGCTTTACTAACTTTATGTGTTGACTGGTCTAGTCGCGCTCATGATGTTTTGTATGCGATCGCTGGCAACCAGGGTAAGGGTGGTATTCCTATTCCTACAGATAATTTTAACGCCATAAATGTGGCTTTTTCATCCCGCCGTGGGGGAGTTTTTAACAAAGTAGACGTAGCGAATCTGGCGGGTGTTAACCAAGGGGTGAGCGGAAGACTCGCGGGAAGGGAGTTTGACCTTGATGGTCGTCGCGCTATTAGTTTAGTTGCTCCTGGCAATAATATTCCCTTGCTAAATCCAGATGGCAAATTGAACAAGGTTACAGGTACAAGTTTTGCAGCGCCTCAAGTTACAGCTACTGTTGCTCTGTTACAAGAATTTGGTGACAGACAAATGCGGATAAAACAACCCCATTGGAGCATCGATTCTCGGCATCATCAAGTAATGAAAGCTGTATTGCTGAATTCAGCAGACAAAATTTTAGATAGCGGCGATGGCTTAAAGTTGGGAATGACCCGGACGCTAATTGATAAACAAAATCAAAACTGGCTAGATTCTGATGCTTATAAAGATCCAAAGATTCCCTTGGATGCCCAAATGGGAGCGGGTCATTTGAACGTATTTCGCGCTTATCAGCAATTTAGTGCTGGTCAATGGCAACCATCAGCTGTGGTACCGGCTATTGGTTGGGATTATCGCACAGTCGATGTTGGAGCATCTGTTAACTATATATTAGCAAAACCGTTAAAGCAGGGAAGTTTTGTTGCTATCACCTTGAGTTGGGATCGATTGGTAGAACTCAATGATAGAAATAAAAACCAGCAATATGATGTAGGTGAAAGTTTTAGCGATCGCGGTTTAAATAATCTCGACCTATACTTAGTAAAAGCTGATGCCCAAAGTTCAGATACTGGTGCTGTTTGCTCTTCAATCAGCCAAATTGATAGTGTAGAACATATTTTCTGCCCCGTTCCTGCTGCTGGCAATTACAAAATCCGCGTCCAGTTTCGTCAAAAGTTCAATGAAGCGACTCAACCCTACAGTTTAGCTTGGTGGAGTGTACCTATTAATTGAAATAGATAGCGCAATTAGTATTAGAAACCACATCTACATACTAAAAACCCGCGCAAGCGGGTTTCAAACACTTAATTTCCTGTTGGTGGGCTAGTGCAAAGACAATTCCATTGTCCTAGTTCTAAGTTGATACCCATGACAGCCGTGTGTTTCTACGAAAGCTCTGTATTTCGTGCAACTAAGAAACGCCATTTTATCTATAAAAACCCAATAGAATTAGTTATTTTGTGATTACGTAGCTTACAATACGTTTATACGTAAAGATAAAAATTCTTAGAAATCAAAATTTTTTAGAACTCGTCTGCATAGCCGTCTCAATAAGGAATTAGGAACTCCACAAGTTGTGTTTAATTCTTCTGAGCGAATAATTTGCTGTTACAGTTTCTGTAACAGTCCCATTTTTATATTGGAGTAAATGCAATAGTTAGTCATTGACACAGTATCTGCGTCAACTCTCAGCACAGATCGGGAATCTTTGGCAAGTGAGGTAGCAGAATGAATCGGCAGAAATTGAGTGATGCAAAAGAAAATTTCCTGCAAAGACGTTACGGTGTTAGTCTAGGCAGACGTTATGCGCTGGCAGCTGCAAGTGTTGTTCTATTTAGTGTATTAGGGTGTTCTCAAGTCGATAGTAATAAAAGCGCCCTTGCCCAATCTAGTTTACCTCAGCCAGAAACTCCATTGCAAAAAAAAACAGCCAACACTGATACAAAAATAGTTGAGTCTAGCAATAAGTTTGGCTTCAAATTATTTTCAGAAGTTCTGAAAAACGATCGGGGTGAGAAAAATATTTTTATCTCACCTTCGAGTGTGGCGATCGCTCTTGCTATGACCTACAACGGCGCTAGCGGCTCGACTCAACAAGCAATGGCAAAAACCCTAGAATTACAGGGGATAAATCTACCAGACATTAACTCTTCTTACGCGGCGGTATTAAAACAGCTTTTAGACAATTCGGATACGAAAGTGCAATTGAAGATCGCTAACTCACTGTGGGCAAATCAAGATGTGAGCTTTGTGCCAGACTTTCTCAACAGAACCCAAGACTTCTATCAAGCCAAAGTCAGCAATTTGAACTTTAAAGATGCCGCCGCATCTAGTATTATTAATAACTGGGTAAAAGAAAATACTAACGGCAAAATTACTAAAATAGTTGAAAAAATTGAACCAAACCAAGTTTTATTTCTGATTAATGCCATATATTTTAAAGGTAATTGGAGTAACGAGTTTGACAAAAAACAAACTGCTCTATACCCTTTTTACATCACATCTGGTAGGCGAAAACAACACCCGATGATGTCACAAAAGGGTGATTATAGATACTATGAAAGCGAAGAATTTCAAGCAGTTAGTTTACCTTATGGTAAAGATGGTAAGATGAGTTTTTATATCTTCTTACCCAAACAGAACTCTAACTTAAAAGCGTTCTACCAAAACTTGAGTGTTGATAACTGGGGAAAATGGATGACTCAGTTCAACAAACAAAAAGGATTTATTCGCCTACCCCGCTTCAAAACAGATTACGATATTACACTCAATGATGCTTTAAAAAGTTTAGGTATGGGAGAGGCTTTTAGCAACAAAGCCAATTTCTCTGGCATGGGTAAAAATTTTGCTATTAGCGAAGTTAAGCATAAAACTTTTGTTGAAGTGAACGAAGAAGGCACCGAAGCGGCTGCGGCGACTTCAGTAGGAATAGTAGCAACATCTTTGAGACAAGAACCAGAACCATTCCGAATGATTGTCGATCGTCCTTTCTTCTGTGCTATTAGAGATAATCAGACGGGAAGCATTTTGTTTATGGGTTCAATTATCGATCCACAATGAAAAATCAGGAGGAATTAAATACTTCATCTTTTTAATAGTGAACTTCCAAAAAATAAAATTTTCAGTGAATATAAATGATTAATTTACATTCACTGGATGTGCGGATAATAATTTTTATAATTCATTATCCGTAAAGGGAACTATGGATGGTGAAAATCTTTTTAGTGATGGGGAAAATTCTAATCTCGCGGCATAATCATCTGTTTGTGATACTTCCAGTTCAATTTTTTGCTGCTCTTTTTCATCAAAAAGTAACTGGATTTGATAACTTGTCCAAAATTGTTCACCTAGTTCATCTTCTAAATCGAAAGGCTGTTCTTCATCACCCCATATATTCGACCAAAGGACTATTTGATTAGCGCGAAAATGGTTTTGACCTTTTGTATCTCCAATTACAAAATATACTTCGGCATTTAAATCAAATCCCAAGTCATCGACCTCTGCCTCTGTTATCTGACAGCTAACGACAATTAAACTATCTGGTTTAACATCTACTACCTGCTGTTGGCGTTGTAATAATTCTTGAAATACAAAACCAGGCAATAACTTTGAACTCTCCTCAAGTAAGTTTTTTTGAGTTTCTGGGGAGTAACGAGTTTTTAATTCTTGTGTGATTAAATTTAAAATATCTTCACTGGCTAAATTGACAACTATCTTTTTATTGGCGGGATTAAGAAAACATCCAAGATTCAGCTCAATGTTTTTTTGAATGGTCATATTTCTGTAAAATCCTTTGAATGCGATCGCATGATTCCCAAATCAAGGTTAATTGTAGTGCGATCGCGCTGTGGTGAAACAGCGCGGTCTTTTCCCAAAGAATGTTTCTACTTATTCCCGCACAATAAGCCAAACCGAACTAACCCGCGCTCATAACCGCGACGCATCAACCCCAGGGATAATGCCCCTTGAATGGTAGTCCAACCGGCATTGAGTAAGCCCCAAAGCGCTTGGGGGGTAAACGCCGAATCAATGACTACATTCCAAAAAGGGGCGACGGCAGTTGACCAATCGGCGGTGCGAATATTGTTTAATGGAAGTTGACGTGCGATCGCTTCATACTCTGGTAAAGAAATCACATAAGGCAAACAATACACCCGATAAATATCTTGCAAGTGCTTTTCTTCATCCGCCGTCAGTGGTAACTTATCAGTCGGTCGATGACACCATGTCACCATAATTAACTTCCCACCAGGTTTCAACACCCGATAGCACTCCTGGAGAAACTTAGTTTTATCTGGCATGTGTTCGCCGCTTTCCAGCGACCAAACCAAATCAAAAGAATTGTCAGCAAAAGGCATTGCTTGAGCATTGGCCACCTGGAATTGAGTTTTCAGGCTCAAATTAGCCTCCGCCGCCCGTTCCGTTGCTCTCGCCGCTTGCACAGGACTCAAAGTAATTCCTGTAGCCTGAGCATTAAACTTTTCTGCCAGGTATAAAGAACTGCCACCAATGCCACAACCCACATCAAGGATATTTTCTGCTGCTTCTACCCTCGCCCAATTGAGCAATTCTTCGATTAAATCAATTTGAGCTTGACGACGGTCTTTTTTCTGGCTACCATCAGCGCCGTAATAACCGTGGTGCATGTGTTCGCCCCAAATCTGTTCCCACAGACCAGAGGAAGCATCGTAGAACTGTTGAATTTGCTGGTAAAGTGTTGCACTCATGAAAAAAGTAGTATTGAGACGAAATATAATTCAAAAAAAAACATACTGGTGGTAGGCTACCACGTATGTTTTTAAATAAGGTGAGAATATTAATTTTGAATTTTGTTAGCGCAGTGTCTGGCTGCGATACGCTGTTCGCATACGTAGAGAAAGTGATTTTGAATTTTGAATTGTTATTGTCCGGGACTTGTTGAAGTGGATTGTGGTTCAGTTGAGGCAGGGTTCGCGGGCGTTTCTGATTGATTTGCCGTCTGTGGCTCAGGTGTTTGGACTACATTACTTGTAGAATCTGAACTCTGAGAAGGAGTAGCTGTTTGACTGGCTTGAGGTTGCTGTTGCCCACTTTTCTGGGCAATTTGCTGCATTAGCTGCTCAATTTTCTGGGCTTGTTCAATATTGCCTTGCTGACGATATTCATTGTGAGCGCGTTTCAAGACTCCACTGGCTTTTTTGAGTTCGCCCTGATTATATAAAGTTACTCCCAAATTATAGTAAGCTGAGGCACTTTTCGGATTTAGTTGCAAGGCTTGGCGATAAGCGGCGATCGCAGGTTCTATTTGACCTTGTTGTTGCAAGGCGATCGCTAAGTTAAGATAAGCATTGGCATTGCTGCCATCTAGACTAACTGCTTTTTGATATGCAGCGATCGCTTCCTCAAAATTTCCTTGTTCATAGAGCAATAAACCCAAATTATACAGCGCTGCCACCCTTGTGGAATCTATCACCAAACTCTGGCGATAAGCCGTAATCGCTGCATCTTTTTCCCCTTGCCGGTGCAACACTAACCCTAAGTTGTAATAAGCTTCGCTAAAATTGGGATTAACTTTAATCGCCTCTGTAAATTCTTGTAAAGCTACATCCAGACGATTTTGCCCCATGAATATATTACCTAAATAATTCCGTGCTGCCCCAAGGTTAGGATCTCGCTGCAATGCTTGGCGAAAGGCATATTCCGCACCTTGTAAGTCTTGGCGGTTATAGCGCGTCACTCCCTGCTGGAAAAAGCTAGCTGCTTCGAGATCCTGAGAAATTGCAGTTTCTGCTAGCAGCTTGCTAACGGGGAAATTAGTCATTGTCGGTGCAGCCAATACCAAAAACGCAGAACAGCTACCGAGTGTCACCTGACAAAATAAATTTAACCAATGAGAAAATAGATATTTTTCAGACATTAATAGCAGACCTGTACTTATTTTTAACTCCTCATAAGTCAGAGTACCCACTACGAAAGAAAAAATTCCACATTCTTGTACAGACGCGATTCATCGCGTCTCTCCTAACTCCCCATTCCCACAGCTGACGGCAAAATTAGCATGGCATCACCGAATGAATAAAAGCGATATCCAAAAGCGATCGCTTCATTGTATAAATTCAATAACCGTTGTCTGCCAATTAACGCACTTACCAACATCAACAAACTAGAACGCGGTAGGTGAAAATTCGTAATCAAACCATCCACCACCCGCCATTGGTAGCCGGGATAAATAAATAAGTCAGTTTTTCCGCAAAATGGTTGTAAATTACCCGATTGAGCCGCCCCTTCTAAAGCCCGTACTGCCGTTGTTCCTACAGCAATAATCCGACCGCCAGCAGCCTTGGTAGCGCGGATTTGCTCTACTGTAGTGGCGGGAACTTCAATCCATTCTTCATGCATCTGATGGGTAGTTACATCCTCCACTTCCACAGGGCGAAATGTACCGACACCAACGTGTAGCGTCACAAAAGCTTGATTAATTTGGCGATCGCGCAACTGTTGTAATAATTCTGTTGTAAAGTGTAATCCTGCCGTCGGAGCTGCGATCGCTCCTGGCTGTTTAGCATAAACTGTCTGATACTGCTCATCGACAGCTTCTGAGGTAGTAATGTATGGTGGTAACGGTACTTCACCAAATACCTCTAACAGTTGCACCAAAGTCTTTCCCTCTGGTACATCAAATTGCAACAAACGCCCTCCGGTTGCTGCGTCTGTTTCTAGAACCGTAGCCGTAAGGAGGTGAAGGGATGAGGAGGATGAGGTAAAATTTTCTCCCCCTGCCTCCCCTGCCTCCCCTGCCTCCCCTGCTTCCCCTTGCCTTGGTTCAAAAATAATCTTAGCTCCCAGTTTGAAGCTTTTTCCTGGTTTAACTAAAGCTAACCAACAGTTATGCTGCCTTTCTTCCAATAGCAACACCTGGATTTTAGCACCAGTGGATTTATAACCATAAAGCCGCGCTGGAATAACTCTTGTATTGTTCATAACCAACAAATCACCAGAGCGCAATAGTGCAGGTAAATCATGGAAAATGTGGTGTAGAGGTGCTGTTTCGATGCCTGTAATAGGAGAATCCACTACTAATAACCGCGAACTATCTCTAGGAACTGCTGGATTTTGAGCAATGAGTTCTGGAGGTAGTTTGTAGTCATAGCCAGCTACCGAGCAATCTAATTCCAAATCTTTTTCTTGAGGGCTAGAAGTATCTTTCAAATTGGCTTGTACGAGTTTGTGCTTTATTTAGTATTTATACTCTCTTAAAAAAAAGCTGAGTTGAGCTTTCCCTTCTAAAGGAACTTTAAGGCATCTTCGCTCAGTTTTGCCACCAGGCTATAAGATTGTTACTATTAAGTAACACGGAAAAATTAATATGAAAATTGGGTAAACCTCCCCATCTAAAAACGGGGGCTTTTACCCTACCGGGAACAGGTACTTATTGACGAATATAGATATGTAGGATTGGCTTTGATCCCAAGCACCAACAAACATGGAATACTTGTACTATCTGGCAAATGCCAGTCTAACCCTGAGGGTCGTTCAACACCTCCACGCTAGACCCCAGACACCAGTTTCGTTCGTCACCGTAATTCATCAAATTGATGGCTGGGTGGTTAGGATCAAACTCAAAGGTCAAGTCTCGCCCCAAGAAGATGGCGACTTTCGGGCTTTTCTAAATGAATTAGGAATTAGCTACGAACCGCCAATGAGGGTGCAAATGGCACTTTGGAGTTTGGAAGCCGGACAATGCCCTGTAGATGTGATGCGTCGTTATCAAGTAGCGATCGTTTCTCATGGTAGCCCAGAGAGAGATGAAATTGAAGCCTTCCGGCAACAGTTTGTCAGAGGCTTAGGTTACTGTCCAGAAACTTTGGCGTGAGACTATTTGGTTGTAACGCCACAACAAAATTATTGGTCATTGGTAATCAAGATATTTTATCCATTACCAATTAGCCACGCTCGATTGAAGAGTCAAAAGCTGCCAGAATGTATTCTTGCAGCTTAAACTTATATCCCGGTACTGATGAAGTAGCTAAAGCTTCCTGGTTTGCTGTAACCCCATTCAAATTTTTTGATATCTTTTGACAGTAGACAATAGCAACATCAAATCGACAAGAATAATCTGCCTTTTCAGGGTACTGGGCTAAATATATTCCAGCTGTCCGCCAGATTTTTTCTTGCTTTTGTGGGGTGATTGCGCTTCTTCCCCCCGCATCCCAACTACCTGAACTGCGGGTTTTCACCTCAACAAATGCCAATAATGAGTGCTGAGTAACGAGTTTTTCCTCGGTTCGTCCATCATGTTGAGCAATAATATCGATTTCCCCCCAGCGACAAGAAAAGCGACGATGGAGAATTATCCAACCTGTAGATTGTAACCATTGGGCTACTAGGTCTTCTCCTAAATGACCACTATTTGGACAATGCATATAAACTTTAGTATTCTCGGTTATTTAATTCAACAGGAAAATAAGAGTTTCTAGTAGTTACCCGTGCCACTCAATAGCCTGAAGTCGTGCGAAGGCAATGTTCAAATCGTCGGATGAACTTGAATTAGTATTCATAAAAATATTTTTAAAGGATTTTTGCGCTAATATCTCTGACTCAAGGATAATGAGATGGAGGAGGGTTCGCCATTGGCTAAAAATAGCATGAATTCTAAGTTAAGCGCCCGAGTTTGGGCAAGTATACTCAGCGTATTCCTGTGGGGAATAGTTGCCATCACTGCAACCGTAGGTTTTGCTACAACAGCTTTGGCACTCGAATATAATAAAGAAATTTTGGTCGAAGCTGATTTCTCTGGACGTGATTTAACAGACTCCAGCTTTACCAAAGCTAATCTTCGCCAGAGCAACTTCAGCCGAGCCAATTTGAACGGTGTCAGTTTCTTTGCCGCAAATTTAGAGTCTGCGAATTTGGAGGGTTCTGATTTAAGAAATGCCACTTTAGACTCGGCTCGTTTAGTCAGAGCAAATTTGACAAATGCACTGTTGGAAGGTGCTTTTGCTGCTAACGCCAGATTTGATGGCGCAATCATTGACGGAGCAGATTTTACCGATACGCTGCTGCGTCCCGATGAGCAAAAAAAATTGTGCAAACTAGCCAAAGGGACTAATCCTATCACAGGACGAGATACGCGTGACACGTTGTTTTGTCCTTAGTATTTTCTACCTGGGCATTGGGCGTTAGGAGTTAGGAGAGACGCGATTCATCGCGTCTGTACAAGAGTTAGGAGTTTTGTTTATCTCCTTGTCTACCTTGTCTCCCTCATCTCCCTTGTCTCCCTCATCTCCCCATTCTCCATTCCCTACCAACCAGCTGCACCAATCTTTTGACAAACAAATTGCATTCCTTTACCTGGTGAAGAATTGGCTACAAAAGGTATTTCTCCTTTTTCTTGATCTTCTTCAAGTAGCTGTCCATTTGATCCATAAATGGCAATGCGATTCCGAAAAAGCCGCGATTCTTTGCACGAAGCATCGAACGTAGTCTCGAAGATGCCATCACCATACATTCCGTAAAGCTTGTATGTTGTACCCTTAATAGTTTTTGTATCTAGAGCTACACTGTTTCCTAATTTATCATGCCCTACGGTGATATATCTTTGTGCATCTTCAGCAAATACACTACCATTACTCAATAAAATAGCGATCGCTCCCACAATGCCGCCTATTTTAAAATACATAGAGTTTAAAAATAAAGATTTCATATATTTCTACCCGCAATCAAAGGGGTTCTGTCAGGGTAAAAGCACTGAAATCAATACACAGCATGGGTGTTATACTAGTCATTAACACCTGATGGTCAAAACGAATTTTGTACGACACAATGACCGGCGGTAGTTGAGCGCAGTCGAAACTCAGTGCATCGGTGGCGGATAGCGAGTATTTTCGAGTCGCGTCTGAATAATCGGGTTTAACACCCCCACCAAATCGACGATTTGGTGGTGCAATAATTCAGTTTGTTGAAGCTAAAGTGCTTACTACAAACCATCAAAACTAATAGGGTAGGACAGCTAGCTGTCCTACCCTACGAATTACCTGCATTTCACCCTACAAAAGTTTCGGGTTATGAAATCCCCATTACTTAGTAATGATTTAGATTAATACCAGCTTTTTTCGCCATTGCTTCTAACCCATTAATTTGTAGGGTTTTGATTGCTTTAGTAGATAGCTTTAATCTTACCCAGCGATTTCCAGCTTCCCACCAAATACGCTTGTCTTGCAGATTAGCGTGTTGAAGGCGCTTAGTACGACGGTGAGAGTGGGAAACAGAAAAAGCGTTATTTGCTTTCTTACCAGTTAGTTCACAGCGACGGGACATAGCAAGTATCTCCAGATTGTTATTTTAATACAGCCTTTCCATTTTAGGTCTTAGGCAACAGAAGTGGGGAATGGGGAGTGGGGAGATGAGGG
The DNA here is from genome assembly GCF_017115095.1 of Nostoc sp. NMS4. GTDB lineage: Bacteria > Cyanobacteriota > Cyanobacteriia > Cyanobacteriales > Nostocaceae > Nostoc. The sequence continues at coordinate 12,965 of NZ_JABXKI010000214.1, forward strand.
AGATGAGGGAGATAAACAAAACTCCTAACTCTTGTACAGACGCGATTAATCGCGTCTCTCCTAACTCCTAACTCCTAACTTCCCACTCAGCACTCAGCACTACTTACTCGCTTGTTCCGTCAACTTAGTGAGTACCTCATTCGATCGCTCGACGAAAGATTTCATTCCTTCTGCGTCAAATCCTTTCTGAGACATCAGCGCTAAATCGTAGACGTGTTGACAAATCAAGTTCACTAATTGATCTGTAGACGATTGACCGTCACCTTGAATGATACTACCTTGGCTAATATTTGCCAGGTTTTGAATCAGTGGGTGAGCAGTGTTCACCACCAAAACGTGATCTTCGGGAAACTCTGCTGACTGCTGCTGCATCATGGCGTTCATTTCCCGCAGACGGCGGAGAATCTCTGGTAAAAGCACGATCGCAGGTGGTGTTCCTTGAGGATCGTCTGATTTCAAAGCTTCAGTACGGATGTTAAGTTTGGGTTTGTTGAGGGATTTCTCAAATAACTCTTTAATCGTCTCACTGCGAGTTTTGTTTGTCTTAGGATCGACAATTTCCGTAGCTTTATCTTGTTCTAGCAGGGTATTATCTAAATCTGAGTCTACCCGCGTAAATTTGACATCCTGATATTCCCGCTCTAAAAAGTTGATAAAGTGGGTGTCGATGAATGAGTCCATAAATAGGACTTCCAAGCCTTGATTTTTGTGCAGTTCTATGTATGTAGCTTGGGTTGCTCCATCGGTGGTGTAGAAAACCCGGTTTTCGTTGCGTTCTTTATTACGTTCTAGATACTCTTTCAGCGTGGTGTAAGGTGCGCTGGGTGCTGAGTTCTCAGCATTGGGTGAGGGAGTCACATCTTGCCAAGCATCATCCTCTGAAGACTGTACCTCGACCACTGGAGTTTCAGCAGCAGGTTTTTCTGTCAGCTTGGCGGTGGTGCGGAAGACGATGATATCTTCGATTTGTTTTTTGAATTTCTCATCATTGAGAACGCCGAACTTTACGAAAGTGCCGAGGTCTTTCCAGGCGCTAATGTATTGTTCGCGGTTATCGCGGAAAAGTTCTTTGAGGCGATCGCCTACTTTTTTGGCAATGTAATCACCAATTCGCTTCACGGTGCGATCGCCTTGTAAAGCACTACGCGATACGTTCAGAGGAATATCGGTACTATCAATCACACCCCGCATCGGCATCAGAAATTGCGGGATAATTTCTTCGCAGTTGTCGCTAACAAAAACTTGATTGCAAAATAGCTTAATCTGCCCTTTGGTAACATCTACATCCGGTCTCATTTTCGGGAAATACAGAATCCCGTTGATAATAAAGGGATAGTCTGTATTTAGATGTACCCATAATAATGGCTCCTCCTGAAAAGGATACAGGTAGCGGTAAAACTCTAAATAATCTTCTTGAGTTAGGTTACTTGGGGAGTCTCGCCACGGTGCTTTTTGCTTATTTATTACTTCAGCGTCCAGTTTAATTGGAACTGGCAAAAAGTCGCAGTATGTCTTGACAAGATTCTTAATTCGTGCAGCTTCGAGAAATTCCTCTTCTTCTCCTTGCAAACTAAGAATAATAGTAGTACCGCGAGTTGTCCGGGAAGATTCTTCTAAAGTGAAAGCTGGCGAACCATCGCAAGTCCAGTGAACCGCTTGCGTGCCTTCTTGATAAGAGAGGGTATCAATTTCTACCTTTTGCGCCACCATGAAGGAAGAGTAGAAACCAAGACCGAAATGGCCGATTATTGGTTGATCTGATTTGCCTTCATACTTATTAATAAATTCTTCAGCACTAGAGAAGGCAACTTGATTGATATATTTCTTAACTTCATCTGCGGTCATCCCGATACCGTTATCGGAAATGGATAGGGTTTTTTTATCTTTGTCAATGGCAATTTCAATTTCCCCTTCGCCGATATCTCCAGCATAATCTCCGGCGCGGGATACCATTTTTAGCTTTTGGATAGCATCTACAGCGTTGGATACCAGTTCCCGCAAGAAGATTTGATGATCTGAGTAAAGCGACTTCTTGATGATCGGGAAAATATTCTCAGTATGAATACTGATAGTGCCTTGTTCTAGCATAATTGGTAGTTTTCGATGTTAGTATCTGAAATTATGATAGTAGGTAATACAACTTAGCCCTCTGTTTTCCAGGATAAACCCGGATAACACAGAAGCACATGATACCAATTAGGATTGTAAAATCATAACTTAGGCGATCGCACCTTTTTTAAGCATTGTTTGCCGCCATTTTCTGATTCGGATTCCCCTACTTCCGACTTCCCACTCCCCACAGATTGCTGTTTAAGTATTACTAGAATTCTTCTCCAACACCAAAAAATAATGGTATGGATAAGTAGGATCGATAAATTCTTGCTTAACAGTTAATCCAGCTTTGGCAACAGAGTTTAAAATCCGGGTTTTCGGATAACCTTTCAAACCCATTTCCCAGTAGTGTTCGTCACAGACTGGGGTTGTACTCCAGAATTTTGGCATATTGAATAGTAAATGCCTTGGTCTACCTGAGAAAGAGGTTTTCACCTGAAACGAGAGGTATTGAGTGCAATAGGGAATCGAAATCACCAAAAATTTCTTGGTTGCGATCGCAAGTTTTCTCAATGCTTCTTCTGACTGTTCGTAGGGGAAGTGTTCTAGAACTTGAAATAGGACAATCGCATCAAATTTATCTTTTGGTAATGAAAAATCTGTAGTCAAATCCAAAATTATTTCTGGCTTGAGGCTGGGGTCAACATCAGCAGTGGAGACGTTGTATCCATTATTCTTCAGGATGTCTGTTAACAGAGAATTAAAAATCCCAATTTCCAGAACGTTTTTTACCTGATTACCCAGCGAAAAAATTAGACGCAACTGGTGATGGTAACTGATGAGGCGATTTTTTGATAAATATTCTGCATTTCTAATATCTAAGGAGGTGATGAGTTGCATAAATAAGCCTACCTAAGCTGAGAGATTAATAAATTTGGTGGGTATACAACTACAGGATTCCCGGAACAATCATCAAAGTAACAGTATCTTGTTTCGTTTGTATACCATACATCTCCTAGAAGGCTACGGTGTATACACAAGCTTGAAATAGCTGATTAACCAAGGTTTTACCCCACCCTAACCCTCCCCTTGCAAAGGGGAGGGAACTAGATTTCTTTTTTCCCCCCTTTATAAGGGGGGTAATTTGACTTGTGTGTACACCGTAGCCTTGTAAAGGTGGAAATATCCGGTTCTCCCCCTTAGCAAGGGGGAGTTAGAGGGGGTGAGAAGGACTTGTGTGTACACCTTAGCCTAGAAAGAGAGAGGCTTTGAAGGTGGATTTTTCAGGACAAAATCTCACTAACACCAAGCGTATTGTGTTAACGAGTAGGATTCTACGCGCTAAAGTATTTGGCTAACGGGTGATAGGTAATAATCGCAGTGGTAGACTGTTCTGGATAAAGTTGTTCACTTTCATCCATATACAACTTAATTCTGTCAGTCTGCAATAACTCCAGTTGCTTATACTGATCCTGAATATTTGGACAAGCTGGATAACCAAAACTATACCGCGAACCACGATAGTGTTGTGCCAATATATCCCGAATATTGTCGGGTTCCTCAGCAGTAAAACCTAACTCGCGGCGAATTCTGGCGTGTGTCCATTCAGCTATAGCTTCCGCTACCTGCACCGCCATTCCGTGGAAATACAGATAATCGGTGTATTGATTGGCAGCAAACAGCTTTTGGGCAAATTCTGTGGCAATTTCACCCACAGTCACCGCTTGCATTGGGAACACATCAATAATTCCCGTCTCCTTTGGTGCAAAGAAATCTGCTATGCACAACCGCCTTAAAGACTTCTGTCTAGGAAACTCGAAAGTTGCAACCTGTTGGGAGTGGTTTTCTGAGTCATATATATGTAGAGAATTCCCCTCAGCTTGACAGGGGAAATACCCGTAAATCACTTGGGGATGTAACAGCTTCTCCTCAATAATTCGCTGTTTCCAAGTTTCTAAAACTGGGTGAACTTTCTCAGCTAAGAAAGCCTGATATTCTTCCTTAGATTGTTCCTTTGGTTTGCGGAATTGCCACTGTCCAGCAATCAAAGCTTGTAAATCCAAGTGCCAGAATATTTCCTCGATGGGAATATCACTAGGCTGCAATAACTCCGTTCCCCAAAAAGGTGGCGTAGGACGTTCAATATCTATCGCCACAGCATCAGAACGTCTGGTATCTACTTCTTTTGGTTCAGCAGATGTTGTTTTCTCACCAGTTGTAGTTACTGATTCATTGTTACCATTCGTGGAAACTTCAGCCGTTTCGACTTCGTTCAAAAATCCTTGTAAATCTTGCCAGTTATCAGCAGCTTTTGCTGGCATTAATTTATCCATAAAGTGCAAGTCAGAAAAGGCATCTTTGCCATAAACAACTTTACCTTTATAGGCTTTTTGGCAATCTTCATAGACAAACTTGGGAGTCAGCGCCGCACCACCTAATATCACAGGGACACTAATTCCCTTTTCGTTGAATACCTCCAAATTCTCTTTCATGAAGGCGGTGGATTTCACCAGCAAACCACTCATGGCAATACAATCAGGTTTGTACTGTTCGTAAGCGTTGATGATATTTTCTACTGGCTGTTTAATTCCTAGGTTAATCACCTTGTAACCGTTGTTGGATAAGATGATATCCACCAAGTTTTTACCAATGTCATGAACATCCCCTTTCACTGTGGCAATGATAAAGGTTCCCTTGGCATTGTTACCTGATTCAGATTTTTCCATGAAAGGTTCTAGAAACGCTACCGCCGCCTTCATGGTTTCCGCAGATTGCAAGACGAAGGGTAGTTGCATTTGTCCAGAACCGAATAATTCCCCGACAACTTTCATCCCATCTAGTAGGAAGGTGTTGATAATTTGCAAAGGGGGATGTTCTTCTAAGGCTTTTTTCAGATGTTCTTCTAAGCCAATGCGTTCGCCGTCGATGATATGGCGTTTGAGACGTTCTGGAATGGGGAGACTTTCATCTAAGGAGCGATCGCGCTTAGTTGTCACCCCAGCAAACACTGTGGTAAGCTCTCCCAAAGGATCATATACGCAAACGTTACCCTCAAACTTCCGCTCATCATAAATCAACTGCCGACAAATTTCTTGATGGCGATCGTCAATCTTCGCCAGGGGTAAAATTTTGTTAGCGCTAACAATGGCTGCATCCATTCCCGCCGTCGTCGCTTCGTGCAGAAACACCGAGTTTAGCACCATCCGCGAGGCTGGAGTCAAACCAAAGGAAATATTGGAAACACCCAAAATCACATGACATCCAGGTAATCCTTCACGAATGCGCCGGATAGATTCAATTGTGGCTTTACCGTTTTTTCGGTCTTCTTCAATCCCGGTGGAAATTGGTAACGCGAGGGTATCAAAGAATATTTCTGTGGGTGGTATGCCATATTCTACAGCTTGACGGTATGCACGTTGTGCGATCGCAAACTTTTTGTCTGCTGTCCGCGCCATTCCATCTTCATCGATAGTACCAATAATTACACCAGCCCCGTATTTCTTCGCTAACTCCAGCACCTTTAAAAAGCGCGGTTCCCCATCTTCGTAGTTGGTGGAGTTCAACAAACACTTACCACCGGCAACCTTTAAACCTGCCTCCATTTTTTCCCATTCGGTGGAGTCAAGCATTAAAGGCAATGTGACATTATTTACAATGCGCGAAACTAATTCGTGCATATCCCGCACCCCGTCACGTCCCACATAATCCACGTTGACATCGAGGATATGTGCGCCTTCTTTGACTTGTTCTCTCGCCATTGAAACGAGTCCATCCCAATCTTCCGCATTTAGCAAATCGCGGCACTTTTTGGAACCACTAGCGTTGAGACGTTCACCAACAATCAAGAAAGAATTATCTTGATCGTAAGGCTGAGTAGTATAAATTGATGCTGCTGCCGGTTCCAAGCTAGGATGTCTAACTTTTGGCTTCAGGTCTTTAGCAAGTTCTGCCAATTGTTGAATGTGTTCTGGACGTGTCCCACAGCAACCCCCGATCACTTGGACACCCAAATCTTCAACAAAATGCATCAATGACATCCGTAATTCTAACGGTGTCAGGCGGTAGTGTGCTTGACCGCCGACATTTTCAGGTAAACCCGCGTTGGGAATACAGGAAACTATAAAAGGCGAATGTTCTGCCAGATACTTGATATGTGGTTTCATCAAGTCTGGGCCGGTGGCACAATTTAGACCGAGAATGTCTATCGGGTAAGGTGCAAGAATTGTCAGCACAGCACTGATTTCGGAACCTACCAACATTGTCCCCATGCTTTCCATTGTCACAGACACCATCAACGGTCTGCGATCGCCCTTTTTAACAAATACCTCTTCGATAGCATTCAGCGCCGCCTTAATTTGCAGCACATCTTGGCAAGTTTCCACCAAAAATAAATCCACACCACCATCCCACAGCGCCTCTGCTTGTTCGGCAAAAGTCGCTTTCATGGTGTCAAAGTCAATATGTCCCAAGGTAGGGAGTTTCGTTGTGGGGCCGATGGAACCTGCCACAAACCGGGGTTTTTCGGGCGTAGAAAATTCCGCAGCCACACGCTTGGCCAATTCTGCGGCTGTCTTGCTGAGGTAATAAGCTTGGTCTGCCAAGTCATATTCTGCCAGCACCAGGGACGTACTGCCAAAGGTATCGGTTTCAATCACATCAGCACCAGCAGCGAGAAAGTCGCGGTGAACCTTAGCCACAGCTTCGGGTTTCGTGTGGACTAAGTATTCGTTACAACCTTCATACTGTGGGCCGCCGAAGTCTTCAGCAGTTAGGTTTTGGGTTTGTAAGTTGGTTCCCATCGCCCCGTCGAAAACCAGGACTGGACTATCTGGGCTACACAGGCGTTCAAGGAAAGGATGAGTCATATTTTCCTAGAATAATTTGGGTCAGTCGTATAATATTCGACTTACTTTATTATTTTCCCAAATTGTAATAATTCTGGCAGCTTTTAATCCAATACGGTATTAAGTTAAGCTGTTCCACATTTAACTTGCATAATTAGGGCGGGCAAGATGCCCACCCCACAAGAGTTATATTAATTTTGAATATGCAAACTAGATGTGGTTTAGCTTACTTCACTTCGCTAGGTTCAAATTTAGTTACCTTGCCTTTCTTAATGGCAACAATCACATCATAATGCGAACAGTAAGCGAATGTGACATCATTAGCTTTGTTATAAAGGTTAACTACGTGACCAGCACCACCTACCTGGATACCAATTGGTTCTAAGTCACCAAAAAAGAAACGACGTAGTTGATCGCCACTACCAATTTGACCCTTACTCTTAGTAAGCAAGTCTAGTTTTTTTGCTACAGACATTTCTTCGGCTGCTGAGGCCTGCACTAATGACGGATTGATTGCCTTTAATGGTACGTCCCAAACTGTGAAAAAACCAACCAAAGCTACACTTGTAAGAAAGGGTGCGAGTTTCATTTGTTACTTCTCTTCTTTGTTTTATCCTGAACATCTCAAGCATCTCAGGTGGCAGTGAGAACTTATTGAAACTAAGCTACTATTTTCATGAATTTATCCCTTGAGAAAATTTAGTGAATTCTCAGCATTTTCTCAGGTAACGATGGCTGCTAAAAGTCACAGGATAATTTAAGTATTTTCTCAACAAAACCTCATTTTGAAGGGCGTGAAGGTAACTTAATATGATAAGCAATGCTTTCATTGCAGTGATGCTATTGTGACTAGACCCAAAAAACCACATCGCCTAATCCATAGAATTTCGGGACAAACATATCTCTGGCTAGCAATGCTAATTTTTGGAGCATCTAGCGCTGTGACTCGGAAACTCACAGAAATTGGTTCCCAACATCTGATCGACCATCGCAATCCGATTTCTTTGTGTAATGTTTTATTCGTGGGAAATCTTTGCGCCTTGATACTTCTGATCTTAATCTATGGGCGGCAGTGGAACAAAGCTACTTTGAAGCAGCTTTCAAGGAAAGATTGGGTCAGTCTATCGGCAGTAGCTATTTTATCAGGAGCCTTAGCCCCTGGCTTAATTTTCCAGGCACTAGCACTCACAGGGGTGAACAATGTTATTTTGGTGGGACGCTTAGAACCGCCTCTAACACTGGCTTTATCAGTCTGGTTATTGAGAGAACGGGTAAATATTTGGGAATTACTCGGTGCGATCGCAGCCTTTGTTGGCGTTATCCTAACTATTATCCTTCAACCGCCAACAGAAACCACGATGAATATGGGAGGTTTCGGTTTAGGCATAGGGGAACTTTTAGCCGCCGCAGCATCTATAGCCATAGCCGCTTCTACGATCATTAGCAAGAAACACCTTTCGCAGATTCCTTTGGGAATCTATAGTATTTTTCGGACTGCACTAGGAACTGTCATCTTTTTCTTTATTGCTTTAGTCCTCTATGGCAGGGATCATTTTGCTGATGTCCTCTCACCATTCTTGTGGCAATGGATGTTTCTCTATGGCGGGTTAATTGTGGTGCTAGGCCAGTCTTTTTGGATTAAAGGCTTGAAAACTTCTACTGTCTCTATGGCTTCCTTAGTTAGCTCATTTGGCCCAATTGTGGGAATTATAGCAGCCTATTTAATTTTGGGTGAAGCCCCTACCCTACCTCAATATATTGGCGGTAGCTTGATTTTAGTAGGCATAAGCTTGAGCCAAGTTGGAACCAAGCGTCAGAATTCTAGCATTGCGTCTGACAAAGTGAGTTCTACTCCAGCACAGCAACAGGTAGAAACTGGTATGGGATTTAAGGGGATTTGAGGGAGATGAGGGGGACAAGGGGGACAAGGGAGACAAGGAGATAAACAAAACTCCAAACTCCTAACTCAGCACTCCTAACGCCCAATGCCCAATTCTTTCAACTTTGCCTTGGGGTAGTAGTATGTCAAAATAAAAATACCCGATATATCAAGGTGAGCGATCGCTCCCAAAGCTAGATTAAAGGATTGACCTGAGCAATGGCAGACCAAACCAATCAAAATCAAGCGGGAGAAGTAGCTCCCACCACTGCTGACAAGCAGGTTCCAAGTACAGACTCACCTGAAGCCACAGACATCCCTACTGCCAACACGCCAGATCCGAAAGCCGCAAACCCCGAAGATAATCCCAATGCTGCTAAACCAGCTGCTGTAGCACCCAAGCGAGAAAAACCCGCCGCCGCAGCTAAAGCCGCAACAGGAGAAAAACCCGCCGCCGACGCAACAGAAGAAAAACCCGCCGCAGCTAAAGCCGCCAAAAAGGAAAAAGCTCCATCTGTTGAAGATAAGCCATTTGTAGAGTTCATTGAGCAAGACTACTTGCCAGCTTTACAAAAAGCGATCGCTCAAAAAGGCGTACAAGATTTACAAGTGTCTTTTGCCAAGCAGAAGATGCCAATCACTGGCTTTGAATCCGCCGAAGAATGCTGGCAAATTATCGGCAGTTGGTCGGAAATAGGTCAACGTCAGTTTAACCTCTATTTCCCCGAAGAAGATATTCAAGGGAAAAAGGGATTTTCCTGTAATGAAGGCAAAAAACCTAGCACTCTTGAATCATTCCTAATCGATGAGCGCAAAATTACCCTCGATTTGTTGGTATATGGCTTAGTTCAGCGCTTAGACGGTCAAAAGTGGTTAGGTATAAATTAGTCATTGGTCATTAGTCATTAGTCATTGGTCATTAGTCATTAGTTTTTAACAAAGGACAAATGACAAAGGACAAATGACTAATAACAATTAAAGTTCGTGAAAATGGTAGGTAACGGCTCCAGTATTGGGGTCGTTATCAATTTTTACATAACCTGATTTGTACATCTCTTTGAGAGTAGCTTCCACTTCAGCAAAGCTAGCCCCCGTGAACTTTACACCTTGAGTGACAGTTAAAATACCATCTTTGCTTTCCGCCGCTTCAATCAGTTTCATCATCAGTTGATTCCCTGTTGGTCGGTGGACTTGAGAGGCTACCACTGCTTGATTTAACGGCACACCGAAGGGAGATACACCCGCTTTTAATCTCAGATTGTGTTCGTATTCGTCAACCATGTTGGGGATAAAGAACAAATCCACTAACTGCCCTATACCAAACACACCACCAGTCAACAGCCATAACAAACCAGTTCCGATCTTGCCATTATAGAAGCGGTGCAATCCTCCCACACCCATAAATCCGACTGCACACAAGATATAAGAGACAAGAAGCCGGTCTTTATGCTGCTGATTGTTTTCAAGATTCATCTTGTTTTCAACCTTTTGGATTTGCTCTTGTTGTTTGAGATGGGCTTTCTATATTGATTGTAGTAACAACCACTGAAAATTACTGAGATAGCAGTGCTTTGAGAATACAAGAGGTGCGTGCTACTCTACTCGATCGAAACAATGGCGATCGCTAAATTATGTTTATTTGACTACTAATCCGCGATTCTTGGTTCCGCAAATATTGAATCATTGTTGCAACTCTTAATCTTTTGCTTACAAATTTCTCACCCGCACCTTGGTAGACTGAACTTTATACAATTGGATTATTGTGGGCTGTTACAGTTTGCCAAAGCATTACCTTAGCTTTTTGGTAAGCCAGTCCCAGCTTCTCCCGAAGGGAAAGGCTAGCGCCAATGGGGTTTCCCCCATGAGGAACTGCCGTTAGCGGTAGCGACGTAAAGAAGCGTCACCCAAAAGGTCTACTTAAGATAATAAAGACGAAAGAGAAATCAAGACATGGTAGATTCCCTCAAAAAACCAGGCTTTGAAGAAATCCGGCCAGGGATTAAAGTCCCGGCAAAAGAAACCCTGTTAACACCTCGGTTTTATACTACCGATTTTGATGAAATGGCGCGGATGGATATCTCCGTCAACGAAGACGAGTTACAAGCAATTCTCGAAGAGTTTCGCACCGACTACAACCGCCACCACTTTGTTCGGGATGCCGAGTTTGAACAATCCTGGGATCACATTGACGGGGAAACTCGCAAGTTGTTCGTTGAATTTCTAGAACGTTCCTGTACAGCAGAGTTTTCCGGCTTTTTGCTGTATAAAGAACTTGGTCGTCGCTTGAAAGGCAAAAACCCCGTCTTGGCAGAGTGTTTTAACCTGATGTCACGGGATGAAGCCCGTCACGCTGGCTTTTTGAACAAAGCTTTGTCGGACTTTAATCTGTCGCTCGATTTAGGGTTTTTGACTAAGAGTCGCAGTTATACCTTCTTTAAACCGAAATTTATCTTCTACGCTACTTATCTTTCTGAGAAGATCGGTTATTGGCGCTACATCACGATTTATCGCCATTTAGAAGCACATCCCGAAGACCGGGTTTATCCAATCTTCCGGTTTTTTGAGAACTGGTGTCAGGATGAAAACCGTCACGGCGATTTCTTTGATGCGGTGATGAAATCCCAGCCGCAAATGTTGAATGATTGGAAAGCACGGCTATGGAGTCGGTTCTTCCTGTTGTCGGTGTTTGCGACCATGTATCTGAATGACATCCAACGCAAGGACTTTTATGCCACTTTGGGATTGGATGCGCGAGAATACGATATCCATGTAATTCAGAAGACTAACGAAAACGCAGGTC